>CAZLUF010000136.1:0-3512 GCA_964562645.1 uncultured Candidatus Peribacteria bacterium | reverse complement strand
CATTGTGGAACGACTGAGAATTCCAAAGTTGTGGATGCCACGGGCGCGGGCGATGCCTTCAGCACTGGTGCTACATGGGCCAGCCTACAAGATCTAGACTTGTCAACTGTCCTAAAAGCAGGTACTCTAAATGCTACCAGCGTGCTCCAGAAAACTGGCGCTCAACCTGGCCTCCTCACAGACACCGAGATGCATCACCAACTTAATAGCGTGACCATCCCTGTGTCGGTACATCCACTTTAGTGTCTTCTCACCCCTCATCATGTCCGACGACGCCCTCATGCATATTCAAGAATTGATCGACTCTGCCATGTCTTCGCTCAAAACTGCCAACACTATGTTGCGTGATTTGACGGGCGTGAGTGACACCATGCGCGAACGTCATTCATTGCGCGCGAGCAGCATGAGCACGGTAGCCAGCAGTGCCACCGGCCGTGTGATCGAAGGTATTTTTGATGGGCAGAACATGGTAGATGCCAAAGGCCAAACGTATCCTGTGCCAGCCAACTACTCCAGTAAGAGCAAATTGGTGGAGGGCGATGGTATGAAGCTCACCATCACCGAAGAGGGTAAATTCATTTACAAGCAAATTGCTCCAATTCCTCGCCGCACCGTCATTGGCGTGCTCATTCAAGAAGATGGCCAGTACAAAGTCTTGGCCGAGGGCAAAGCCTTCCGTGTGCTATTGGCTTCTGTCACATTCTATCGCGCCGAAGTTGGCGATCAGGTCACTATCCTGCTCCCTCAAGATGGCAACGCTGCCTGGGGTGCTGTCGATGCTGTAATTCCTCGCCACCTAGCCGATGCCGCCGCCCAAGCCACAGTGAGTGCCGCGCGCGCTACCGCCGATGGCGAATTGAGCCCGGAGTTATAAGAGTTTTGAGCGAGCAATGAACGAAGGACAGTCAGTAGATTTGCGCTGCAAGTTGCTCGCCGCTTTGTGTGATCTGGCAACTGTCATCTACCGGCAGCCTTCTGCTATGCTACTCGCGTGAAGCGTCTTTTTCTGAGAATCCTCGCCCCCATTGCCGTTGCCGGATTGATCGTGGCGGGCATTTTATGGCTTCTCCTACAGGAACTCCAACAAGACACTACTGCTCTGCGCCAAGGACTCATTCACACTCAAGATTCCGGATCGGTACTCATACCCGGCGCAACTCCAGAGCTTGTGGATAGTGGCGATAAAATGCTTATTGCTCTGCGCCAAGGAGATCTCTATGCCCTCCAAGGCGATTGGGCTAATGCCTTAAGTGCCTACCAACAAGCGGTGCAGCTAGATGGTGGCATCCCCGCCCTCCGTAAATTAGCCACGGCTCAATTACAACGTCGAGACTTAGAAGGTGCCAAGCAAACCATTGCCTTTCTGCGCGATGCCGGTGCCGGCGGCGAAGATCTGCTGTTACTGGAAACACTCGTTCGCCTGCGCTCCAACGATACCGCCGGCGCCGAAACGCTCTTAAATAGCAGCGCCGATTCACCACAGAAACAGTACGGCATCGCTCTGCTAGCCATTGTCCGCCAAGATCACGAAGCCGCTCGCGCAGCTCTCCAGCAGGTAGCTACTGGGTACGAACCTGCGCTTCGCAACTACGCCCGCACTCTGCAGGGGGCATACGACGAATTTAATTTGTTTCCCGAGAGCCGAGTTATCCATTTACTCACACTCCTCTCGCGTGCACTGGCCCAAGTACAAGAGTGTGAACTGGCCCTGCCACTCTTAAACCAAGTACTCTTGGAAGAAAACGAATATCGCGATGCCTGGACAGTGCAAGGCTACTGCCAACTTGTCACTGAGCGCACACCCGAGGCTATGGCTTCGTTCGAAAAAGCCTACACGCTCGATCCCGAAAAGCCTGAGATTCAGTACTTTCTAGGCCGTACGTACGAGGCTTCTAAAGATTACGATAACGCCGTGACCTATTTGCAATACGCGCTCGAAAACGGATTCCAGCCCAAGCGCGAAGTCCAACTGCGCCTAGCCGAAGTCGCAGAGAAAAAGGGCGATATTGATTTGGCCTACGAACAGCTGCGCCAGCTCATTGCTACCGACGACAATGCCGATACGTATCACAAATTCATTACTCTTGCGCTCAAAAACCAGCACGATAGCGATGCCTTCGCCGCTGCTACCAAAGGTATCGAAAAGTGGCCAGAAGATCCTGTGTTCTGGCTGCAAAAGGGCCAGGCACTTGCGGTTAGCAAGCGGACAGAAGAAGCCCGCGAGGCATTCAATAAAGCTCTCACTATTGATCCCACATTGGATGCCGCACGAGAGGAGCTAAAAAAGTTATAAATTTTATTAGGTAGTGATTTCTTTTAAGCGACCAAAGAAGCTCACCAAAAACCAATCCACCTTCGCTTTTGAGCTACGGTGGACAAGTGCGCCAATCCCCCTGTCCGCCGTAGCCTTGGCGTAGGAGGAACACCCTCCGGTGGTTTTTGGACGCCTCCCCTGAAGTAAAAAGTATGTAAATGAGTAAATAGGCTAAAGGTAAGTACGGACCGGGTGGTACCGCCGCCACGCTTGTCCGCCCGTAGTTCGGCGTCGAACGAAGGCGGAGGGGGTGTGGTTCGACTACGCTCACCACGACATGTCATCCCGAGCGTAGCCGAGGGATAGTAGTGACGAGGAGACCCAGAGCCGAGCGGAGTGGGTGTTGGCGGCGGAGCGTTTTTGGTTCCTTTTGTCGCGACAAAAGGAACAAGAGAAATGAAAGAGATTACTCTTACTTCGTTCGTAACTTCTACTGAAGAGAAATATGCCTTCCGCGCATCAAAAAAAGACCAGCGGACTGGTCTTTTTGTGTTTGTCTTCTTCCGCGGCTATCGACAACGGTGTGTTGGGTACAGTTGTTGAGCCGTTTTGTATGGAAGTGGACGGAGGGGAGGTGCCCTCGAGTCCCTGCCTGGCTGGGGTTTCTTGTTTCTCCTCGTGTCCCACACGAAGTCCCCGTACCGGTTCGTCACGCGGTGCGCTAAGGCTCCGGGAGAACACTGGGGAGTAGAGGGGTTGCACACCAGGAGCGAACCTCGTGTCTCTGGTGCGGCCTCGCCGAGCAGAGAGGATTCCGCCCGCAGCCCCGGCTACGAGCGAGATCCTCCCTACGTGTCTATGTTTGTGTGAATGATCGTGTTGTGTGATCCCTCCGGAGGTTCACAGGTTTGTGTGGCTCTTTGTCTCTAACATCCGTGTGTGTGAGTGTTTGTTCGATCTGCTTGGTGAAGCAAATCATGCTATCGTACTCACTCTTTTCCCTACTGGCAATTAAGACTCCTGGTGTTTTTGTAGAATTGTTTTATAATGCTATTTCACTCTTTTTACCATAAAAGTCAAAAGGGCCCATTTATGGGCCAAATACTATAGCAATACGCTTTTCTATTGATTGAATTTTGGCGTACACAACGATATTTTTACGAGTCTTCTTTCGTCGCTGAGCAAGCTCTACACTACTCATCGTGCATATTCGCATCCATCATCTTCTCGGTATTATCACTGGCGCAATTATTGTGGC
>CAZLUF010000135.1:0-3608 GCA_964562645.1 uncultured Candidatus Peribacteria bacterium | reverse complement strand
AGCAATCGAAAGAAAAAGTAGCCGCAGCTGGTCAACGAGCTCGTGAAAAAACAGGCGCTGATCCTAAAAAAACAGCCGAAATTACGGCCAAAGTGGGCACCATGACTCCGGAAAAAATGGATGCGTATGTAGATCGTGTGATGAAAGAAGGCCCCAAAAATGCGGCCGAAGCTCTTACGGTAATTATTCTATACATGTTGAGGAAATTGAATGGTACTTCGGATACCAGTGGAGGAACGGAATCGAACATTACTCTTGATTCTGGCTCAAACCGGGTGCCACAAGTGCTGCAACAGTTCCGCCGGCTCGATGCCAAGGCTGATCTTAAATTTGACGACACAACCAAAGAGCCATTAGTGGTACCCACCGATGGATTTGTAAACGGTCTCGATCCAGCCATGCGTGCTCGCGTTATTGTGGAGCGCACTATCGATGGCAAAAAGACGAATGTCATTAATCCAAAGCTGAGTCCAACCGAGGCAGCCAGAGTTATTCAAGAAATTAGGGATCAACCTACGCCGATTAGTACACCTACCGGCGGTCCAACGGGTGGTCCTACAGGTGGCCCAACAGGCGGTCCTAGTGGTGGTCCTACAGGGGGTCCTGTCGGTCCAACTGGCCCAACTGGAGCTCCAACAGGTGGTCCCGTAGGTCCAACTGGCCCAACAGGTGGTCCTAGTGGTGGTCCTACAGGTGGCCCAAGTGGTGTAATACCTCCTAGTACACCAGAGGGTGTTTCTACGGGTGTAGCCCCAGTGGGTCCCGATGGTCGTCGTGAAGTAGCTCCAGATAGGGCACGAACAGATGTTTTGATTTCTGATTTCCAGCGCGAATTAGCTGAGTTTGCCAATAATAAAAAACCAACGGCTATCCATCGTGATACAATTGTTCAATTACAAGAGGCAATCGCAGCCGAGCGCAAGGGTGGTAAAGTAGATGCAGGACGAGCGGTTGTGCTCAATAATATTTCTAATAAGGCCACTGAAACGGCTAGTAACTTAAAGGCATATGATCTTATGGATCGGTCACGTAAACAATATAACCAGCTTCAAGAAGCTCGTACTGCAGTTGAAAATGGAAATGGTTCCACTGAGAGATTAACGAACGTACTTGGTGAATGTATTACGGCATATACAAACGAAAAGAATCATTTGGGTAGCTGTAAGGATTCGGTGTCCGAATTTATCGGAACTACGAAGGAAGCTCGTATTCAAAATTTGGAATACTCCATTCGTGTGAACCAGCAAGAAATCACTGATCCCATGAAGGCACGCAGGCTTTCGCAGGGGCAAACAGCTCTACGTAGTTTGCAAGGCAATCGCACCATTTACGAATCAAATGCGGGTAATCGCTTCGAAGTCAGCCACGTTGGTTTTGGGAATAACGATCGATTTATGTTCAACCAGGATACTGGCAAATGGCAGCATACCTTAGAGACGAACTGGTCCAAGCCAGTTGATGTGACAGAAGGTACAGAGGTTAACGGTGGCGATGATACTAAAGTGGTTGCCAACCGCTTGGCTGCCTTTAATGCTAATAAATTCGCTTAGTCGGACATTTGCTATTACGAAAGTTTGAGCAACCCACGCCTCATAGCTGGGTTGCTTTTTAGTGCGGTTCGCTTAAAGAATGGTGTAAAACATGGTATACTGTAGAGATGTCTACACATTCTCGGGAACATCGTTTGTTGGGCTTAAAGGGTGAGCCAGAGCAGGCTAGTGCCCAATCTGCGGAGAATGTAAAAGAGACAAGCGATGCCGATTTTTTAGATTCGCTCGCTGGGGCGGCAAAACTGCGTATCCAAAAATCGGAAGGTAAAATGCAAAATACTCCCAAGGCGGTGGCAGAAAGTAGTTTAGCTAAATTAAAAGAACAGTCGGGAACTTCAAAAACCGAGCCAAATCGTTTGAAGGTTGTAACTGAAACGACACAACCGAGCGGAGCTATCTCTGCTACTTCCACCAAACCGCCCATGGCGGTAACTGCGCCTACCGAAGTAGCTGGGCCGGTGGCAGCAGAGCCTGCAACGCCAGCTCCGGCCGAACGTGGTGCAGAAGCATTGGCTCCAGAGCGCGAGGCGCTCCGTGCCCGTAGCGAGGGGGTACAAAAAGCACTGGTAGCACGCGTACAGGCAGCCAGTAGCCCAACTGCTAATCCAGCTTTGCAAGCGGCCAAAGACACACTGCAATCATTACTGTCGCTTGTTACTGAGCATGCGGCGGTACTAGCCGGGCCTACTGCACTTGATCCTCGTGTGGCACAAGAAATAACCGAAGATCTGGCAGCCGCGGAGCAGGTGTTGCAAGTAGCGCCCGAAGTCGGCGGTGCCGAAAATCTCCGTAAACGCGTAGCGGAATTCGAGGCTCAAATACGTGCCGGAACAGCGCTATCTCCCGAAGCAGTTCAAGCGATCGAAGGTTTGTTGCAAGGAATTATTGTCGAGTTTGGAGCAGGTTCCCCCGAGGCTGTAAGATTTCAATCGCTCTTACAATTGCTACCACTCATTCAAAACAGTGAGCAGATTGCCGAGCAGCGACAGCAGGCCGAAAAAGCCGTTCGGCAATTGTATAGCCGCTATTCCGGTTATGGGCCCATTGAGGCGGCGGAGCGTAATGTGGAGCTTGCTCGCCAGGATCGAAACGAGACTCAGCTTAACCCGATTGCCCGGTTGTCTGGAACGCATGCCGGCCGCCAGTCTACATTGGAAGCCGACCAGCAACGCCTAGATCGTCTTAACGGTCTACGCACCCAACTCATTGCCGAGCGCGCTTCGTTTCTGGATACGAACACAAACCCAGCTGAACGCCTGTTGCGTTTGCAGTCGCTTGTTCGTGCAGCGGACAATGTGAATTACACTGCTGCCGATGCTCAACTTACGGGTGCTATTGCCAGTTTGGATCGCACCGATCGCATCATTCGTACTGTCGCAGATTTCGTGCCCGGCGGTTCGCTCGGAGTGGCGATTGCCGAGGTGCGTATGAATCCGGGTCCAGATGCCTATAAGCGCCTAGCTGGAGCCGTGGCTTCGACGGCATTGGATTTAGTACCCGTTGGTCGTATTGCCAATGTCGCCGCCCGACTTGGCCGAGCCGGTGGTCCGGCCGCACGCTTTGTGTTGAACACGGGTATTGCTACGGCCCAAGTGGCTTTAGAAAACCCTGGCGCTTCGGGTCAGGATTACGCTTTGGCCACAATCAATGCCGCCACGAAATCGCGCATGGAACGGGCTCGTTCGCATTCGCGCTCGGGTACAATTGTGTAAGTAGTTTAAATATTGACAAAATAAAAAAAAGTATTAATATGGCAATCCATGGTTAAACAGTGGACAGCCTCTTTGCTCGGCCTTGCTCTCATTTTTCCGCTGATTACTGCGGCTGCTCCTTCGGCTGATATTCAGAAAAGCCGTTACGCCACGGCCTATGCTTACCTGGTAACTAAAAAGGCCATTGGCAGTAATCCTGCGTCTGCCCGACCGTACGATCAAATTACACGCGCCGAGGCACTTAAAGTGTTGCTCGATTTGTATCCTAAGTACCGCAACCGGGCCGATTACTTCCGTAGCCATGCCTCATCGTTGCCTCTCTTTACTGATGTGAGCCGTAACGATT
>CAZLUF010000134.1:0-3610 GCA_964562645.1 uncultured Candidatus Peribacteria bacterium | reverse complement strand
TGGCTACATACTCCCTACGTCCTACCATATACTTTGTGTATGCCAGAACTCCCAGAGGTCGCAACGGTTCGGCGTAGTCTTGAACGCCATGTGTTAGGCGCCACTGTTACACAGTGCGAGATTTTACATCCCAAACTTGATCGTTTATGTCCTGGCGCTGCCAAGTGGTTGCAGCGGGCAGTCATTGAATCTGTGGAACGTCGGGCGAAACTGCTGATATTTCGCTTTGTCGATCAGGACGATGTATTGGCTGTACATCTGAAAATGACAGGGCAGTTTATATTGCAGGCCGGGACAATACGGGCAGGTGGTGGTCATAGTGATAGCCGCGGTCCTGATCACTTGCCAAACACTCATACGCGCGCCGTGTTTCATTTACGGACCAAGTCCGGCCAGCAGGCACAGTTATACTTTAATGATCAACGTCTGTTTGCATACTTTAAGCGCCTATCTCCCCCCGAGTTACAGGCAGTACTCAGTGCCTACGGTGCCGAGCCAGGCACTGTAGATTTTACGTACGATGTTTTTGCTGCTGCGCTTGGCAAGCGCCAAGCACCACTAAAAGCCGTACTTCTCGATCAATCAGTAATAGCCGGGCTAGGGAATATTTATGTAGACGAAGCTTGTTTTAGGGCCAAAGTTCGGCCTACACGCCGCGCCGGGCGGTTAACGCCAGCAGAGCGTAAGGTGCTCTGGAAAGCCTGCATACAGGTGATCGAAGAAGCTGTAGCTGTGGGAGGAACCACCTTCCGCAACTACCAAGATATCGATGGTCGCATGGGCGGCTTTATTGATAAGTTGCGTGTCTACAGCCGGGCGAACTTGCCCTGTTCACGGTGTAAGCGACCGCACTTGATTACCAAAGTGGTGTGCGCAGGGCGTGGCACACACTATTGTCCACACTGCCAAGTGTGATGTCTGGTTTGTGTTCACTAGGCTTGCTACACTGCTAGTAGTTATTCTCTATGCCCAAAAGTTCGACAAAAAAATACGTTCGCAAGCCATCTACAAAAATGCGAAAGGCACGCTTAACGCCGCTGCAGGTGGCCACAATTTATATTGGTACGGCCATAGCGGCAGTAGCAACCGGTGCGGCTATTTCGGGGCAGATGACAAGTTCGGTATTGCCAGCTACATCCTCGCCATCTGTGCAACGGGCCCCTGAACAAGCGCGTGTTATTGGCACGGTGGCACCACCTACAGAAGTGACGACAGCGCCTACATTGCTCAGGTAGTGTGTTGGAATTTTTTTGTGACTGACAGAACTTGCCCTATACTGGACTCCGTCTTTCTACTTGCCCATGAAAAAATCCACTCTTCCTGTTAGTACGCTACTGTCTACGGTAGCTTGCGCCTTGTGTGTTGTGTTGCTGGCGTGTGTTATTTGGCTATTTTTACAGGTTCGCTCTTTGCAGGCTCGTACCGAGGTAAACACGGCCAATGTGCAAACTATTGCGGAGTACTTGGGCGCACAAAAAGTTCCATCTTCGGCTGCGGCTAAGCCAATTGTGCAGGAGTAGTACTTAGTACTTACTCAGCTTTTGCAAATGTGCAGTGCACGGTTGTGCCCTGGCCAAGTTGGCTTTCTACTCGTACTTTGCCACCCAGGTCTTCCACAATACTCCGTACCGAAGTGAGCCCAATACCAAAGCCACTGCTGCGCCGTTTTTTGGCTGCATCACTGCGCCAAAATTGCTCAAATACGTGCGTCATATCTTGGCTCGAAATTCCCATGCCACGGTCTGTAATGCTCAATTCCACTTGGTTGGAGTGAGTTGTAGATACACGAATAGTGACTACTGTGCCATCTTCGGAATAGCTACAAGCGTTATGAATGAGCTCAGCAATAATACCACTAACAACACGCTTGCTACCTGCAATGTTTACTTGAGGATTCCCTTGGACTTCTAGGTGCTGTTTACGGTACGCAATTCGTTTGCCTTCTTGCTTAAGGCTCTGTTGGATGGCTTCTTCTAAATTACAGGTTGCGGAGCGTTCCTCGGGCCGCAATTTAATATCACTCACGCGTTGCAAGTGTTCTAGCATGCTGAACATTTTGTGCATGGCTTGATCGATATTCTGGTAGGCGTCGGTCCGATCTTCACTCATTGCTGATGGCTCCTGTTCTTTGAGAATATCGGTCCACCAACGGAGTGTGCTGAGTGGTGTGGCAAACTGAAAGAGTGATAGGCGAATGAGTGCCAGACGCTCAGTTTCGATTTCACGCTGGGTGGCGGCGCGGCGTCTCCATAGCACAGCAGCCATAAGAATGGCGCTGAGAATAGCCAGAGCGACGGTGCCAAATAGCGCCATTGGAGGAAAGGCACTCAGGCGCAAATTACTGTATGTATCGGCTCTAATATCAATTCCTAGAGTGGCAATTACACTCCCCGAGGCGCTGAGAATGGGTGCATAGCCCGACACATCTTCGCCCCATTGGTCTACGGTTACACCAGTGGTAACGGGCGATACAAAAGCGGGTCCGGATAGAATGGGATCATCGGAAATATCGTAACGATCGCCAGGCAAGCCGGGTTTTTCATCGGAATCAATCACGCCGTTTTTGTTTTTATCCAGCTCGTCTTTGCTGAGTGCAGCATCGGCATCGGCAACGAACGCAAGTAATTTGGGATCAGATGTGCGTCGGAAGATGTATACGAACTGTGCAAACGGCACCGATCGGCGAATATTCTGTAATTGTTGTGTAACCTGGATATACGTGGGATTTTTAATATTGTCGTTCATTAAAATCGATTCAATTTCTTCAGGTTTCATCTGTATGGCAGCCAGGGCAGCGTTTGTCCGCAGATTTTCGCGGATCATCTCTGTCATTTGCTGGCTACTGTGCCAATACAAATACATACCCAAACTGGCAATGACCACGAACACGGTCAAAGCTGGCAGTATAAGGACGAAGAAACTTTTGTGAGTTTTAGACATCGTAGCAGTATAACAGAAATAGCTCCGCTCAGATAGGCTCATAGGTTGCTCATAGGAGGGGATTTGGCCCATGCGGCCATAAAAAACCAATCCGAGCGGTTATTTGAATGTTGACAAATATTGCTCTTAATTTATAATTTTACTTACAAGATTTTTGGCATCACCGCCTTCTCTCTTCCTGAGTGCAGAGGTGCTCTCTACTCAGGAGGAGCACAAGCATTTTTCTAGAAAGGCAGTGGTATCTATTTTGATGCAGTGGTTCATTGGATTGAGTGCGGGTTTTGCGCTTGGCGCGATCTCGGCGCTCTACTGGTGTTCGTACCAGGCGAAGTCGACCGCCCGTCGACGGGTAGACTACGGTCTGCTCACAATTGAAGAAATCGATGCGCTCGGTGGTGAAACGCCGATACAAGGACCCGCGTGGCAGATCCCCGATTGGATCACCACTCCCGTTGGCTCATTAGCCTCGGGACAAACGTGCTACATCTGTCGATCGGCTGTTGTATCGGCAGGTGTAATTGATACGCGCTTTTTCGGCCCATTTGGGCCGGGGAGGGCGCACTTTGCCCACGTGCGGGGACGGGGAGTTCTGCAGGCAGATCTCTTTGTGGCGGCAGCCCCCATCAAGGGCGCGTTGCCCATTGCAGTGGTGCAGTGGAAGCGCGGGGTG
>CAZLUF010000133.1:0-3657 GCA_964562645.1 uncultured Candidatus Peribacteria bacterium | reverse complement strand
CCATCTGTAATCTCCGAAAGTCTGGTAGAACTTTCTGGCATGATGACACCCGGATTATGACTACTGTAGCCATAAGGGAACGTTTGATCGTACCAGGAACCAGTATAAAGCGGAAAGTAGATTAATCTGGCATACCAACCGTATTCCACCTCACCAAAAGTGGGGTCCGACGTGCATTCGAAAACTGGCACACGGGTCGAAACCACTTCTCTATCCTGTTGAGACCACGACGTTTTCTGCAAATCCCACTTGTTAAACAATGGAGACTGCTCAATAAACGGCAGCACGCTAACTACCCACGAACCCTGATTTTGAATTGCCCCTTTCGGGAATGACCTCAAGGTGTCGTGATGCATGTGTAACCCCAGCCCCAATTGTTTGAGATTGTTCTGGCAATGCATGCGCCGTGCCGCCTCTCGGGCAGCCTGCACGGCCATGAGTAACAGCCCAACCAAGATACCAATGATGGCGATCACCACCAACAACTCGACCAACGTGTAACCATTGCGCGCTCTCATTTTCTACTCCGATGTGAAAGAGCGACTTCCGAACCCAGCGAAATGCTGTAATGTTTACTTTACAACTTTAATAGATAATGTCAATAATTACAGTTGTCACCAAAAAAGTAATTACATCTACCTAGAGTTAACTAAAAATCACTCCCCCCTCGCCCACCTGGTAAAGTCGTTAAGCGGCATGGGATACGGCATGAGCGTGCTGTCTTGAGTGATATCTTTTACCTCTTTTGAAACCGAATCATAGGTAAACGTATATGTGTGGTGACCGCTGCCCTGAGCAAAGAGCAAGCCCTGCACCTGTACATGCTGGGCATCGCGCGCCACGATACTCGTTTTTGTAGTAAAGAGTGCACCTGCTTCTTGAAGCTGATCTTTTAACTGCTCTTCGGCTGCCACAGAATCGAAAGGAGTGATCGCTTGCGAAGTTGCCGAAGACTTACTGGAAACCACCGATTTTGCTGCCGAAGAACTGCTGGCAGCAGCAGGCACTATTTGCTGTTCCCAGTTTCGCAGTGACTCCAAAATAGTTTGCGCCTGGGGTGTTAATACGCCTCTATCAATGGACTTGAGCGCCTCGGCATACCACCGCAAACGTTCGCTGAGCCCCTGCTCCCGAGCCGTATGAACGAAAGGCTGCATAGCGGTGAGTACTTCCGATTGATCCTCGGGATCTAGCTGTACTACATTCGCACCAAAAGCCTCAATAACTATTTCGCCTGCCGATTCTTGTCCTAAATCTTGTAACGCAAATTGCATCAGGATTGCCAAGGGCACCGTCTGCGATGCATCGACCACCCAGGCACTAGGGCGTAAGAGTGGGTGCACGTAACTCAATTGACGAATGTCTTCGTGTGGCAACGCCCGCAACACCTGAGAACCCAAAGTGGGGCGAGATGCTGTACGTAGTAATAATTCAAGCAAGCGCTCCTCGGTGGAGTTATCTGATTCAGCCTGAATAGTCGTGATGAGATCGGATAACTCAGCTGGTGTAATGTTCTCAGCGCGCTGAACGAGCACTGCCCGTTTTTGAGCGTTCGCTTCGGCTACCGCGCGATCGCGTGCCGCAGGCAACTGCATCCACTGCAGCCCTGTGTGGAGCCAGCCGTGCGTAGACTCTGCAGGTAAATCAAATTTTGCCTCAGGGGCATCAATAGCCTGAGCAATGACAATTGCCCGGCGCTGTGAGAAATCGCGAGGTACAGGCTGCAGAGACGATACAAACGAAGCAATGGTGAGATCACTTACATCACTTGGTAAACGAATCTGCATGTTGGCTGGCACCAAAAGAGACTGGCCCGAAACCTGCACTAACACCGGCGTAGAGATAGCGGCAATAGTGGTAGCTGTACCCTGGGCAGAGACAAAATATCCGCCATGGAAAGCAGTGAGCTCGGCTTGTGCTGTACGTAAGCGCACGGCCAACGGGCCATACACCAGCACATTCCCCTGCTCTAACGTTGGCACATCGCCGGGAGCAATGGCCAATTTGCCTTCGGGCAGAATTTGCACCGAGCCATACTGCGTAGCCGCTTCTGCCGCATGGAGCGAGGTTGCTTTCAGTTCGTTTCCAAGCAGCGAGACTTGCACGGCAAGTACGCAGAGGAAAGCCGGGAGGACCACGGCATGGCGGTGTTTATGTGTGTATTGAGACATTCCCACTATTCTAGCGGAAAACCTCACCTTCTTACAGTGAGCCACATACTACAAGATACTAATTTAGTATTATTGTATAGAACTTACTCATTCATAAAACTAGAACAAAATTGATTATTTTAGATTATACCAAAGCCAAAACTATTGGTGACAGTAACTAATTGTTGACATTATTGCTAGAAATGAAAAACTGCCAGCAGACGCAAAGGCCTTTCTAGAGGGCCTGATTCCGAACGCCGGGTGGCGTCTCACCCGGTACACAGTTCTTTCCTTTGGAGGTTGGCTATCATGCCACAATCCCGTACCGCCGGTCTCACCGGCAACAGCGCAGCACCGACGATTCGTTTTGCACGATTCAGCACCAGCCCGCACGCGAAGTTCAGCGGACATGGCCCAGCGAAGAATGCGAAGGCAGCAATCGAAGGTGCGGCGAACGATCCGGGTGGCCACTAACAGTGGCCGTCCAGCAGAACTCCTCGAACGTGTTAGTCTCTGACTGACACACCGACCGGTCGCCCTCGTGCGATCGGTCGGATTTTTATATGTAGCCTGTGTTACCATACTGCCGTGCGCATAATTGGTATTGATCCCGGGTTGGCTACAATTGGTATTGGCTTGGTAGAAGCTACATCTGCCCACGATATGCGGGCAGTGGAATGGCTGACCATCGAAACCAAGCCTCAAGAGTTGAGTATTCGCTTACAAGAAATCGCCACCGATTTAAGTGCCTATTTAGCCGAAGCCAAGCCCGATTCTGCCGTGGTGGAACGGCTCTTTTTTGCCACCAACCAAAAAACCGCCATCGATGTCGCTCAAGCCCGTGGCGTGATTATGCTGTGCCTGGCGCAAGCCGGTATCCCCATTACCGAAATTACCCCTCTACAGCTTAAACAAGCTATTGCCGGCCATGGTGGCGCCGAAAAAGAGCAGGTACAGGAGATGGTCAAACTGCAGCTCAAGCTCACTGCTATCCCCAAGCCAGATGATGCGGCTGATGCGTTGGCACTGGCGATGTATGGAGCAATAACGAAAGGCAATCTCTAACACATATATTTTTCTGTTGTCACTTTTGTTCGACAACAAAAGCAGTCAAATCTCCTGCGTGTCTCAATATCATTTCTTTTGGGTGACCCTAAAACTCTAGTTGCTGTCACTTTCTTGTCTACCAGACAAGAAAGTAACCAAAGAAACTCACCAAAAACCAATCCACCTTCGCTCACGAGCTACGGTGGACAAGTGTGCCAATCCCCCTGTCCGCCGTAGCCTTGGCGTAGGCGGAACACCCGCGCGCATTTTTCGTTCCCACCCCTGAAGTAAGAAGTATGTAAATGAGTATGTAGGTTAATACTTGGTACAGAGCGGGTGGTACCGCCGCCATGCTTGTCCGCCCGTAGTTCGGCGCAACGAAGTGAAGTCGAACGAGGGGGAGGGGTGGTTCGACTACGCTCACCACGACATGTCATCCCGAGCGTAGCCGAGGGATAGC
>CAZLUF010000132.1:0-3660 GCA_964562645.1 uncultured Candidatus Peribacteria bacterium | reverse complement strand
GAATGCTGGGGCCGGCACAAGCCCCAGTAGTGCGATTTACGAAGCCTGTAGGACTTGTGGCCAAGCCAGTAGGGGAATGGCCTGTATATCCTCTTGGAGCAAGGATTCGATTATACGCTTGGCAAGCTGCACATTGGTAATGAGCGGAATGCCGTGATCGGTAGCCAAGCGACGGATAAAGTAGCCATCGGTCTGCTCTTCTGTTGTCGTATGCGTTGGGATATTAATCACCAAATCGACCCGTCGTTGCTCTAGGTATTCCCGAATATTTGGGCTGCGTGGTTCAGAGAGCTTGTGGAGCAGAGCCGAAGGCACATTGCGATCGCGCAAGAATTCGTGCGTGCGGCTGGTAGCAAAGAAGGCAAAACCTTTTTCACTGAGTTGCTGGAGCGAAGGTAGCATGTCCACCTTGTCTTCCAGGCGTCCAATGGTAACGAGAATGTTCTTTTGAGGTGGCTTAAAGCCAACGGCCAAGAGGGCCAGGAGCAGTGCCTGTTCGGCATTGCTACCAAAGCAGGCCACTTCGCCGGTGCTGGCCATTTCGACACCCAAACGCGGATCGGCGCCCTTTAAGCGGTTAAAGCTGAACTGAGCCGCTTTAACGCCTACGTGGTCAAGATCGAGGGTTTGGTAACGCTGATCTGGTGGAGCTTTGCCAATGAGAGCTTGGGTAGCTAAGAGTGCAAAGTTTACACCCGTAACCTTGCTCGCAAACGGGAAGCTACGGCTGGCGCGCAAGTTACATTCAATCACCTTTAGACGATTATTTTTAGCCAAGAACTGAATGTTAAATGGCCCACTAATTTTGAGTCCTGCGGCAATCTTTTTAGAAATTACTTTGAGCTGGCGCAAGGTGGCTAAATTAACGCGCTGAGGTGGTAAGACAATAGTGGCATCACCCGAGTGAACACCGGCATTCTCTACGTGCTCCGAAATGGCGTACAGGAGCAGCTTGCCGCCTTGAGCTACGCCATCGAATTCGATTTCTTTAGCCCCTTGTTCAAACTTAGAAATAACCACTGGCGCCTCTTTAGAGACGAATGCGGCCGCTTTTACGTATTCTACTAAATCGTCACTGCTATGCACCACCGCCATCGCGGCGCCCGAAAGCACATAGCTGGGGCGAACAATCACAGGGTACCCAACACTCTCCGAGAATTTCTGGGCCGAATCGACATCGGCAAATTCGCGCCAAGAAGGTTGATCGACGCCGAGCTCATCCAGCAGGGTGCCAAATTTATGGCGATCTTCGGCTTGGTCGATATTCTTAGGATCTGTGCCTAGAATAGGTATGCCGGCTTTGGCAAGTTTTGGCGAAAGAGAGTTGGGGATCTGGCCTCCCATAGAGACCACTACACCCGCTGGCTGAGTGAGATCGACAATATCGCGTACACGCTCTTCTGTCAGTTGCTCGAAGAAGAGAGCATTACACTCATCGTAATCGGTACTGACAGTTTCGGGGTTACTGTTAATGAGGATGACATCGTAGCCCTGGCGCTGTAGCTCCTTGGTAGCTTGCACACAGCACCAGTCGAACTCTACCGATGATCCAATGGAATAGGGGCCACCACCAAGTACAATGGCCCGAGGTTTTTCGGAAGGGCCGAAGGTGACATCGTGTGCGTCTCCGTGGTAGGTGAGATACAGATAATTGGTATGAGCAGGGAACTCACCTGCCAAGGTATCGATTTGGCGAATGACTGGTCGAATGTTCATTTCTAACCGAGCGGTGCGTACCTGCTCGGCATCTTGTTTGCGAATAGTAGCAATGGCTTTATCGGAGAAACCCTGGCGTTTGGCCTTTTTTAAGAGGTTGAATTCCAAGGGTTTGGCAGCAGTTTGGAACAGAGTCTTGGCTGTAATGGCACACTCGCGAATGCGTTCTAAGAACCACAAATCTATACCGGTGCAGGCGTTGATCTGCTCGGGCGTCATAGCCTCTTGTAGCGCCGTAGCCACAGCAAACAAGCGACGTGGGGTTGGTCTTTCGACCTCGGCCTGAATATTAGTAAAGGTGAGGTGCGAAGGATATAAACCATCGGCCCCAATGTTGAGCATGCGCAAAGCCTTTTGCAGGGCTTCTTCAAAGGTGCGACCGAGAGCCATTACCTCACCTACCGATTTCATTTCGCTGGTGACCTGGTCGGACACAAAACGAAACTTCTGCAAGTCCCAGCGGGGGATTTTAACAGCGACATAGTCGAGAGCTGGCTCAAAATCGGCACAGGTCACTTGTGTAATGGCGTTGCGTAGTTCGGGCAGAGTAAAACCAAGTGCCAATTTGGCAGCCACGTAGGCAAGTGGATAGCCGGTAGCCTTAGAGGCCAGTGCCGAACTGCGGCTTAGGCGGGCATTAACTTCGATCACTCGAAACGCGCGTGACTTTGGATCGAGGGCGTACTGAATATTGCATTCGCCCACGATTCCCAAATGTCGAATGACTTTGAGGGCGGTGGTGCGGAGCATTTGATATTCATCGTTGTTGAGTGTTTGGCTGGGTGCGACCACAATCGATTCACCAGTGTGGATACCGAGTGGATCCACGTTCTCCATATTACACACGGTAATACAGTTATCGGCGTAGTCCCGCACCACTTCGTACTCAATTTCTTTCCAGCCTGTTAAGTCTTCTTCTACCAAAACTTGGTGACTTTCGACAAAGGCTACTTTTAGTAAATCGCGTAGTTCGGTTTCGTTTTTGGCGCGTCCACTACCTTTTCCACCCAATGCAAAAGCGGCGCGGATGATAACGGGGTAGCCAATTTCGGTGGCAGCCTTGAGTGAATCGGGGATGGATTCGCAGGCGAAGGAGCGCGGTACCGAGACGCCAATAGACTGTAGTTCTTGGTTAAAGAGAGCGCGGTCTTCGGTCTTGCGGATGCTATCTACCGGTGTACCTAACACCCGGACGTTATACTTTTTAAGTACTCCGCTGGCTTCGAGTTGCACGCCACAGTTTAGAGCGGTCTGCCCGCCAAAGCTCAGGGCAATGGCTTCGGGCTTTTCGGCCACAATAATGCGCTCTACGAACGATGGTACAACGGGCACAAAATACACCGTATCGGCCAATCCCCAACTGGTTTGGTGCGTAGCAATATTGGGGTTCACTAGGACTACGCGTTTGCCCTCTTGCTTAAAAGCTTTAATGGCCTGGCTACCTGAGTAGTCAAACTCCCCGGCTTCGCCGATTTTTAGGGCGCCTGAGCCAAGGAGAATAATTGTTTTAACGTCAGGCGCACCGCGAATTGCGGAAACAGCCTCCCGCTCAACAGGTGAGAGGGGGTTTTGGAGAGTGCGTGGAGCCGTCATGTCCGCGGGAGCGTACAGGCTTCTTGGCGGCAGGGCAAGACTGGATTCACAGAGTTTGTCATCTTGGCTTGCTTGCTGCCGTTTCGTTGAAATCGTAGGCTAGTTCCATGCGCTCACTCCTCTCTTCTGCACTCATTTGTAGTCTTGTATTTCCAGTGGCGGCCTCGGCCGACAGTTTCGAAATCCTGCAGTCGGAAACGCAGCGTTTTGAGGCCACACATACCATGGATAAGGCAGACCAGGTGGCTGAAGGGGCTGAGGCATTGTTGCAGTCTTCGAGCTTGTTTTCTGGAACTGATACAGAAAATTCTGCGAGCTCACGCCGGGCGGGTTCAATCGAGAGTGAGGGCT
>CAZLUF010000131.1:0-3686 GCA_964562645.1 uncultured Candidatus Peribacteria bacterium | reverse complement strand
TGGACGCCTCCCCTGAAATAAAAAGTATGTGAATGAGCGTGTAGATCTCGCGTAGCTCAAAGCGGGCGGTACCGCCGCCATGGGGGGTGTAGGGATATGTATATACCAACCGCATGTCACCCTGAGTGCCGCGCTCGTCTCGTTCGATACAATCGTCGCTCTGCTCCGATCACTCACCATGACAGAACGCGGTGTATCGAAGGGTGAAGTGACTTACTCGCTCTTAATCGCCGTAATCTTCACCTTACGCTTTTTTTCCTCCTCTTCATTCACGGCTTCTAAAGCAGCCGAGGCGGTAGCACTGCGCGAAGGTTCGGGAGTTTGCACTAAGTTACTGCCAGTGTCTTGCACAATGTGTCCGTGCTCTAAGCGAATGGTGCGCACGCCGGGGAGTGTCCCAATTTGTTCGTTATGGGTAGCCAAAATAACGGTGGTGCCGGTTTTGTGGACTTCGAACAAAAGTTCGAGTGCAATTTGAGCCTGTACTTCGTCTAAATTCCCTGTTGGCTCATCGGCTAAGACAATCAATGGCTGGTGAGCCACGGCCCGGGCAATGGCGGTGCGCATTTGCTCGCCAGTAGAAAGTTGGCTTGGTAATGCATTGGCATGTTCCTTTAAATCCATGCGCGTTAGAAGTTCCTCGGTACGGGCGGCAATCACTTCTTCGTTGGCGCCATACACCTCGAGCGGTAGAGCAATGTTCTCGGCAACTGTGCGCTGCTGGAGCAGGCGACCATCTTGAAAGATCATGCCTACTCGGCGGCGAAACTGCTGTAGCTCTTTAGTTTTTACAGTGTGCAGAGCAATATCATCGATACTAATACTGCCGCTGGTTACCTCCTCGGCACCACAGAGCAAGCCAAGTAATACCGATTTGCCAGCCCCGCTATGCCCCGTTAAACACACGAACTCACCTGGATGAATAGTGAGCGAAACTTCGCTTAATACTTCGTGCTCTCCAAAACGCTTTGTGACATTGTTCAGTGTGATCATGGTAATGATTGTACCGCACACAAGTACAATGAGGGATCAGCTTTGGCTCTTAAGCAAGCAAAATATATCAACTCCTTCTTCTGGCAGACCCGGGTCTTAGACCCTTGACTTTTAGACCTTGGTGCCAAATATAACTGGTTGCTATGCTCAAACCTGCTCTACTTGAACACGAACCAGCATCGGTCGCCGAGGCTCCACCGGTATCGATTTATCAGCCGCAACCTCCAAGTTTAGTGCTTCCTGATCAATCTCTTTCAAGTTTGATCACCAATGCCGATCAATTAGAAGCACTGATGGCACAGTTGGATCCAAGCTACGTACGTGAGCACCCTGAGTTTGCCGCCCTCCAGAAAATTGCCGCATTACGAGCTGCAGCCAACCGTGTGCTTCCAAAAAACACACTACAATCATTGGTTGCCTGGTGGTATGAGCACACTCACGCCAAACGTTGCCCAGTTGTGAAACAGCATGTTGGAACGACTGTGCAGACAGCTAAGAACTTCCCCACAAAATCTCCCGATGCCCCCACCGCCGAAGCAATGTTTGGGGCACAGCACGGGCTTACTCTCGAACTCCTCACCGAGGCTTTGCATGGCAAAGCTTCGGCGCCAGACATTAAGAAGCGCGCCGATGGACTGCCACATACAGATGTCGGCCAGTATATCGATGCTCACCGCACAGCCCATGCAGGAGCCGAAGCGGCTCGGTATTTGCTCACTACCGAAGTCGTGCGTCGCCCTACTCCCGAAGGAGATGTTATTAAGCAGGTTCGTAATAAGTTAGGGACGCTCTGTCTGCAGCTGGAAATAGCTCTGGATAACCGAATCCATACGCACATACCGGGTGTTGGTGGCATTGAGCATTTTTATACGCGCGGTATGTACAGGGCTGCACCTCACTACCCCATGCATTTTGAGACACGCTACTAGTTACTTCGTAGCGATGAGGTACACTTCGCTGCTGCTATCGCGTGTAGCCTTTACGTGAGCAATGCGCACGTTAAACCAGTGGCGCTTGGCTTCTTGGAGCAGGCGATCGAAATCGGCGCCACGGAACACTTTACACACGCATTTACCGTAACGATCGAGAATACGGTGCCCTAAATCGAGCACGATGCGAGTGAGTTCCACCGACTGATATTGATCGATATCTTTCACGCCCGTGGTATTGGGAGCAATGTCGCTCAGTACTAAATCGACATACGTAATTTGCTCGCGCTCCAGCACATCGCGCATGGCGGAAGGATCGTTGATATCCATTTGATACGTATGCACGTTATCGGCTACGGGTTCGATTTCTTGTAAATCTAAGCCAATCACTCGACCTTTGGGGCCAACTTTTTGGCTGGTGTACTGTAACCAGCTCCCGGGAGCCGCTCCAATATCCAGCACCTTCATATCCGAACGCAGTAAATGCAAACGCTCGTCGAGTTCTTGCAGCTTAAAGACCGACCGGGCACGAAAACCCATTTCCGCGGCTCGGCGGCTCCACTTATCGTTGGGGGTATAGGGTTTACGCACGGGCAGAGAGTACCACAGGTACTGGCACTTGGTTACAGAAGCGGTTCTTTTTTAGGTACGCCCACGGCGCGAGGGTAGGTGCTAGCTACAGGGGCGGTTTTACGGAAGACCAATAATTGCCGCTGTCCCCACACATCGTCAATTTTGTAGGTATATTGGGTTTCTAGTGTGCAATGCAGTTCCTGCATGGCCTTGGCAGCGGAACGGAGTTCCTCATCTATCTGCATGCTCTTCCAACATACGAATATGCCACCAGCCAGCAAAAATGGACTACAGAATTCGATGAGGGTAGGTAAGGGTGCTACGGCGCGGGCGGTAACAATATCGCACTTTTCACGGTGCCAGGCGTGGTGAGCGAGCTCCTCGGAGCGACCGGTAATGAGCGTGAGGTTTTTGACCTGCATGGTTTGGCGGATCTGCTCTAGTGCCTTCATTTTTTTACCAACGGAATCGATACCAAAGCACTGGAGTTCTGGAAAGCAGATGGCGAGCGGGAACACGGGGAAACCGCTGCCGGTGCCAATATCGAGCAAGCGTGGAGTTTTGCCCGGATCTTTTTTGGGGATCAAGTTAGGGATGCTCAATGCCGATAGGCTATCGAGCACATTGCCGTTCCAGCACTGCTCCGGTGTGCGTAGGGCCGAAAGATTTAGTTGTTCGTTGGTGGCTAAAAACAGTTCTTGCAAACGTTCGAGCTGTGCCTGTTTTCGGGCCGGTACTTCTATACGGATCTCCATGCCGATAGGGTACTGAGGTTTGGGTTGGGATGCACGGGGAGTTTTGACTCTAGGTATACTGATCATAGTTTTTTTCACGCTTTACTTATTTTTATGTCCCTTTTGTCGCGACAAAAGGAACCAAAAACGCTCCGCCGCCAACACCCACTCCGCCCGGCCCTGGGTCTCACTGCCGATGCCTCCAAGGCTTCGGCATCGTCAGTTCGACAGCGCGCGAAACGCGCTAAACAGAGCCTTCCCCTACACCCCCCCCGTGGCGGCGGTACCACCCGCCCTGAGCTTTGTGTGATCTACGCGCACATTCACATACTTTTTACTTCAGGGGAGGCGTCCAAAAACCACGGCGGGTGTGGGATTGTCCCGCTTTTAAGCGGGACGGGAGGCGCATTGGTTTTTGGTGAGTTTCTTTGGTTACTTTCTTGTCTGGTAGACAAGA
>CAZLUF010000130.1:0-3740 GCA_964562645.1 uncultured Candidatus Peribacteria bacterium | reverse complement strand
TGGTGCAGGAGTTCTCCATGCGTTATCCACTCGTTGATGGTCAGGGTAACTTTGGTTCCATCGATGGAGATAGCGCTGCTGCCTACCGTTATACCGAGTGTAAATTGCAAAAGATCGCCATGCAGGTGCTGGCCGATATCGAAAAGGATACGGTGGATTTCTCGCCAAACTACGATGCCAGCCGCAAAGAGCCCCGCGTGCTCCCGAGCCGCATTCCAAACCTGCTCTTAAACGGTACGGTGGGTATCGCCGTCGGTATGGCCACCAACATTCCGCCACACAACCTGCACGAGTTGGTCGATGCCACTCTCCACATTGTCGATAAACCAGAAGCTCCAGTGGAACATCTACTCCAGTATGTGCAGGGTCCCGATTTCCCCACCGGTGGTATTGTCTATAACCGCGAAACTCTCAAGCAGGCGTACCTCACGGGTCGCGGTAGTGTGACCGTTCGTGGTAAGGCCGAAATCGAAGAAGTAGGTAGCCGCTACCACATCCGCATCAGCGAAATTCCTTACCAGGTCAACAAGAGCTCCATGATCGAACGCATGGCGCAGCTCGTGACCGATAAAGTGATCCAGGGTATTTCCGATATTCGCGACGAATCCGACCGCGAGGGTATCCGCGTGATCATCGAACTCAAGCGCGATGCCTATCCTCAAAAAGTCCTAAACCAGCTCTTTAAGCACACGGAACTGCAAAGCAGCTTTGGCTATAACATGATCGCCTTGGCCGACGGTTTGCAGCCCCGCTTAATGAACTTGCAGGAGCTCTTGTCGGTGTTCGTAGAGCACCGCCGCGTGGTGATTGTGCGCCGCGTCACATTCGACCGCGATCGCGCCAAGGAACGTGCTCACATTTTAGAAGGTTTGAGCATTGCTTTGGATCACATTGATGCCGTCATCGAGACCATTAAAAAGAGTGACGATCGCGATATCGCCAAGCTCAACCTGACGAAAAAGTTTAAGCTCAGCGATATTCAGGCCGAGGCTATCTTGCAGATGCGTCTGCAAACTCTCTCGGGCTTGGAGCGCAAGAAGATCGAAGATGAGTTGGCCGAGAAGCTTAAGTTCATTGCCGAGTGCGAGGCAATTTTGAAGGACAAAAAGAAGATCGATAAGATCGTGAAAGACGAATTACTCGAGATCAAAAAGTTGTTTGGCGATGCTCGCCGCACAACCATCGTGCCTCACGAAGTAGGGGAGTTTAGCGCTAAGGATACTATTCCAAACGCTCCACAAATTGTCACCCTCACTCGTGGTGGGTACGTAAAGCGCCTGAGCCCCATTCAGTTCCGAGCTCAGCACCGTGGCGGTAAGGGTATTAAAGGTATGACCACCAAGGATGATGACGAAGTGATGAGCCTGCTCTACGCATTTAACCACGACGACGTGCTGTACTTTACGAACACCGGCCGCGTGTTCCGCTTGCCAGTGTACGAATTGCCGCAAGCTGGTCGTGCAGCGAAGGGTCAGGCCATTGTGAACTTGCTCCAGTTACAGCCCGGTGAGCGCGTCACTTCCATGCTCAAGGCTGATCTTAAAGAAGCCAAGTTCTTGTTCATGACGACGAACCAAGGCACTGTTAAGCGTACTTCGGTTACAGAATTCCAGAACATCCGTCGTTCCGGTCTGATTGCCCAAAAGTTGCCACCTGGTGATGAGCTCAAATGGGTGCTGGCTACTTCTGGTAAGGACGATATCTTTATTCTCTCGCGCAAGGGCCAGGCTATTCGCTTTACCGAGGGCGACGTGCGCGACATGGGTCGTGCCGCTGCTGGTGTGCGTGGTATCCGTCTGCACGAGGGCGACGAAGTGGTGGAAGCCGCTCGTATTGCCAACCCTGACAAATCGCAATTGCTCGTGGTGATGGAAAACGGTTTGGGTAAGACCACAGCTGTAACCGAGTACCGTCACCAGAGCCGTGGTGGTAGTGGTGTTAAAGCGGCTCAATTGACCGCTAAGACCGGTTTGATTGTGGGTGGTCACGTACAGGAAGAGGGCGAAGAGGGCGACTTGCTCTGTATCAGTAAGCAGGGCCAGATGATCCGTATGGATATGAAAGACATTCCTTCCCGCGGTCGGGCGACCCAGGGTGTAATTGTCATGCGCCTAAACGATGGCGATCGCGTGGCTTCCATGAGTGTCATGAAGGTCGATAAGGATGCCGAAGAAGCTGCCGCCAAGTTCGCCGAAGAAGAGCGTGCCGGCGAAGTGGAGGCCATCGAAGAGGAGATCGAAGCCATTGAAGAAGTGGCCGAGGCCGCTACCAAGCCTGCCAAGGTAAAAGCTAAGAAAAAATAAGGAATACCCTGCCTGAGGCCGCGAGTCTAGTACTTGCGGCTTTTGGCTATAGGCTGATATTTTGCTGCTTTACCTTGCATCAGAATCTCATTCCTGTAAAATCCCTCGGCTATGAAAGCTGCAATCCACCCCAAGATGATCCAGGAATCGAAGGCCAAGTGCCTCTCGTGCAACACTGTGTTTGAGATCCCAAGCACAATTGAGAGCACGGAAGTTGAATTCTGTCGCAATTGTCACCCTGTCTACACTGGTAAGAGTTCCGGTGCCGTCCGCGGTGGTCGTGTGGAGCGTTTCCGCGCTCGCCAGGCCAAGGGCAAGGAAATGGCTGCGTAATTTGCTATCAAAAAGACATGTCGCAAGGCATGTCTTTTTTTGTACCTTTTGTTACTTGGTATGCCCTCTCTAGGCAGTGTGCTACTATGTAACTATGGATACGCGTCAAAGTAAGCTCCTTGAGGCTATTATCGATCAGTTCATTCGTACGGGTGAACCAGTCGGATCTAAAAACCTCCTCAAAGTGAGTGATTTTTGCTTATCGTGTGCCACGATCCGTAACGAAATGCGGGCTTTGGGAGATGAGGGTTTCTTAGTGCAGCCACACATCTCGGCGGGGCGTGTGCCTACGGCAAAAGGCTACCGCGTCTTCGTAAAACAGTTCATGGATCCTACGCGCCAGGAGCGCACAGTGCGTAAGAAGTTTGATAGCCTGAAAGAGCAGTATTTCCAGCGGAAAGATCAGGAGCGCACGTACGAGGCCGTCTCACTGCTCTCGCAAATGATTCCTGATGTGGCCTTTGCCACGGTTCCACATAAGCCGAGCGTGTATTTTTTGGGTCTGGCACATATTTTACGTCGCCCCGAATTCCAAGAAAATCCGCTCTTAGCCTCGCGCGTAGTAGAGGTATTAGAGGAAAAACTGACGGAAGTATTGGCGCAATTAGAGGTGGATGAGCAAGTGCGGTACTACATTGGTGAAGAGAATATCTTCCCGCAGTTCCAGAGTTGCAGCGTTATGCTTACAGGGTACAAAGTGCGTGATTTTCAGGGCGTAGTAGGTGTGTTGGGTCATTTACGTATGGATTACGCCTATAACACCGTGGCTTTAGAAATGGTGGCTGATTTGCTGCGGCAGTCGTAATAGATATAGGTTGCTGTCACCCAGGTTTTAATGTCATTTCTTTTGGTCGCTCAAAAGATTTGGCTGTTTGTTACTTTCTTGTCTACCAGACAAGAAAGTAACCAAAGAAGCTCACCAAAAACCAATGCGCCCACCCGTCCCGCTGCGGCGGGACAATCCCACACCCGCCGTGGTTTTTGGACGCCTCCCCTGAAGTAAAAAGTATGTAAATGAGTATGTAGGTTAATACTTGGTACAGAGCGGGAGGTTTGCGCGCCACGGGGGGTGAAGGGGCGGTCGAGCACTTTGCTTCATTTCAA
>CAZLUF010000129.1:0-3755 GCA_964562645.1 uncultured Candidatus Peribacteria bacterium | reverse complement strand
ATGTAAATGAGTATGTAGGTTAATACTTGGTACAGAGCGGGTGGTACCGCCGCCACGGGGGGTGAAGGGGAAGGCTCTGTTTGTTCTCAGGCGCTCGCGCCTGAGAACAGGCGACGAGTCACTGCCGAAGCCTTGGAGGCAGTGACGAGGAGACCCAGAGCCGGGCGGAGTGGGTGTTGGCGGCGGAGCGTTTTTGGTTCCTTTTGTCGCGACAAAAGGAACAAAGAGAAAACATGTTGATTTTCAATTATTCTGACATTTTTACATCCCTACTTTTTGCAACAGAGTCTTTACTTCGTCTGGAGTCAATTTACGAATACTTCCAGTACGCAGCGTTTTATCAGTGAGTGTGACGATGCGCACGCGAACTAAACGAACGACTTCGCAGCCCACTTTTTGCACCATACGACGGATTTGGCGGTTACGTCCTTCGGTAAGAGCAATGCGGAAAATATTGGGGCCCACACGAGTGATGGTGGCGGGCTTGGTGGGCGTACCAAACAGCTTTACACCCTCGCGCAATTTATGCAGCTGGCCATCGGTAATTTCGGGCACCGTGTACACCTCATACTCCTTTTCGTGATCAAACTTAGGGTGAGTAAGCCGGAACGCCAGCACGCCGTCATTTGTGAACAGCAACAGTCCTTCAGAATCTTTATCTAAGCGACCTACGGGATTAATTTTCCCACGTAGGTTTTCGGGCAGAACATCGGCTACCGAAGGATCTACTTTTACCCTTTGACCAGTGGCAAAACCACCTTTGGTTCCGGTGGGTTTGGGGTTGGCCAAAGCGGCTAATTTCTCTTCGTCAGTCAGGCGGCTCGTTGTAACTACCCCCTTCGATTTATTCATCAAGTAGTAGAGCATTTCTTGGCGATCGCTCAACACCTTACCATCTACTTCTATTACATCCATCAGCGGATCGGCCTTATCGCCCAACGTAATTACTTTGCCATTCACAGTCACGAGCCCCTGCTCAATGTATTCCTCAGCCTTGCGACGACTGGCGATTCCCCGGGCCGATAGAATTTTTTGCACACGCTCTAGCACGCCGGGAGTGTACCTGCTTACCTAGTATTGCCATAGCCACTCTAGAACCAGCGCAGACTCCCCAGTACGCGGTCGAGTACCAATTGATCCTCTACATCTCGCAACGTAGTAAAGACATCGTCGGCCCGAATGTGGTAGTAAACATCCTGGTGCCGCAATACAATTTCCGTTTGATCTTTACGGAACTCACGGCGTCCGTTCTGCAGCTGTATGCACACAAATTGATTTCCCTTTTTGCCAGCAATCTGCACATCATTTTTAAGAAAGCTCACACAGTTTTCATAGGAATCTTCGTACATTGCTCGGGGATCTTTAGTAGATCGTATGAGCGAAAAATGATCGAAAATTTTGATGCCTTCTTGATCTTCGGTCACTGCTACTCCTTGCGGGATATCGAATACCACACCCAATTGTTTACTCTGATAAGCCTTCCATTCTGGCAGTGGAGCCAGAACTTGCGCAGGCCGAATAGCTGCAAGGAACGCTGTAAAACGTTTCTCCTGTGCCGAATTAAGAACGCGTGCCTGCAAGCGGGGATCGCCATCTTGCCCGGGCGTGCTGGTTTTGGCAGTAGCCACATAACTAAACACGGCCACCGGGAATTGTGGCGAGGGTGTAGCCACAAGTGCCTGACGCAATACCGTAAAGCCCTCGTCGCTGTGTTGCACACGGTACCCTAGCACTACCTGGCGCGAAGCAGCTTGCAGCCACGCACAATCTGCCCAGGTACGCAGCGTTTCGCCTGGCTCCACAATGTGCGCACAAATCTGCGAAAGGTTACGTGTGTAGCGTAGAGCAAGAGCTTGCAGCGGTGTCATGCCATGGGCTTCGGCTAAGCCTGCAAAGCGAGCTGGTACATCCAGGCGGACAAAGTCGGGCTGTGTGACCGTGCCTGCGAGCCCAGCCTGCGGCAATGAAAACGCAGGTAGGCGTGTAGGGTGGGTGGGAGTAGAAATAACGGGTACCACTGGATTAGTGGGCATAGACAAATCAAAAGGTGAAAGTACTGCAAATTTGAACAGCACGAGACAGATGCCAAGCACCAATAGCAGCCAAAAAACACCTTTCATTACCCAGTATGGTAGCAGAAAAATATACTGATTCTGCCACGAATAGTGGACTTGATCTGCTACAGTAGCTCTACATTTCACCACACCTGCTTATGCGTCAAACCTCTCCGCTCCTCATTTTAAGCCTTGTCACACTTGGTTTATTAACTAGCTGCAGCCAGCAGCCAACCGCCATGGATATGCAGCACGAAAGTGGTGAGCACATGGATATGACCATGGATGGTATGGTGGAGAGTGTGGCAGGAAAAACAGGGGATGACTTTGACCAGGCGTTCATCGCAGCGATGATCCCCCACCACCAAGGGGCCGTAGATATGGCAAAACTTGCATTACAGCACGCCAAGCACCCGGAGCTAAAGAAGTTAGCTGCAGATATTATCGACGCGCAAAACAAAGAAATTGCGCTAATGCAGGGGTGGCAGAACGGCAATTGGGCTCCTGTGACCCAGGAACCAGGTGCCGATGGCCTAGAGGACTAAGCCGTCTTCAAATCACGTTTTGGCATTTGAATGCCAAAGATACCCTCGTAGGCAAACCAGGCATTCAGTAGCGGCAGTACAGCTGCTACGAGCACAATGTTGCCAATCAGGTGATTCATCGTAAAAGGAATTTGTCCGCGAAAACTCTCGGCAAACGAGAGATCAAAGAGCAAGCTGCTCGCCACTACTCCGGTCACAAAGTCGTATGCGAGAGTAGCCAATACGGTAAACCCTAGCTGCGATACTAGCGTGCGCTTGGTGCGAGAATAGAGGCCGGCAGTTACACCAACTAAACCATACGAAATAGCTGCCACAGCTGTCCAACTACCAACCGATCCTGAGAGTATATCAAACAAAAGAATATTGATCGCAGCAAAAAAACCCGTAGTCCACACACTAGAAATACCAGCGATTGGGAGAGTGAAAGCGAGCACCGGCTCTACGTTTGGAGGGCGAAAAGGAACGAAGCGCAGTCCCAAACAGACGAGCAGTGAGAGTATGATCTTAAGAGATTTCATCGCAATATGTAGTATATAGATAGTATTTTTTATACTACTTATAGTACATTCTGAATGCAAGTAGACACCGTAACTTAGGCCTATCTATGGGCGAAGACAGAAAAAGAACTACGAAAAAGACCACTCTTACAACAGAGCCGTCTTAGTATTCCGCTTAATCTCTTTGTCCTGGCACCGACCTACTCTTGCGCCCTGTACCGGGAGCTACCATTGGCGCTTATGGGCTTAACTGCCGTGTTCGGAATGGGAACGGGTGTGACCCCACCGCGAAAGGCACCAGGACAAAAAGATCAAGGATTTATTGCAGTATAGAATCTAGAAAATGAATTTATCAATTAATAGTTCGGTCTGCAAAGGTGAGTAAAGAATACTCACCTTGCAGCACACGAACAGGACTTCTGTCGCTCGTTGCTTGCGCAAGAGCGAAGCAGAACGAGTACGAAAATGTTCATTTGCCCATTAGTGCTGCTCGGCTAAACGCATTGCTGCGCGTACACCTGCAGTCTATCTAGCCAGTCGTCTTCTGGCGGGCTTATTGAGAAACGCCATCTTGGGGGGGGCTTCCCACTTAGATGCGTTCAGCGGTTATCCCCTCCGAACATAGCTACCCTGCAATGCCGCTGACGCGACAACAGGTA
>CAZLUF010000128.1:1282-3788 GCA_964562645.1 uncultured Candidatus Peribacteria bacterium | reverse complement strand
GTTTACGTATTTGAATGCCTTGTACCCTATTATTTTGGGTATGGCTGGAGCTACCACTATCCATATGGGCTTATGGGGTGGCATTCAGTGGACTACAGCCGGAGGTGATCCTGGTAAGGCTACTGCCGGTCGCACGCGGCTACTTACCTCGGTCGCAGGGTTAATTATGCTGCTCATGATTCCAGCCATTTTGAACCTCATTAACCCAACCTTCTTCGTCTAATGACTCAGTCATTCCAGTTACGGCATCTGTTACGTCTAGGCGCGCTGGTTATGCTCGCTATGGCTTCGCCAGCTTTTGCGTCGCAACTTACGGTTATCTGCAATGGTTTAGCCGGTTGCGATGGTCCAGGTGTGATCGATATGGGCGGCACAGCGGCGGCGAATGGCAACATGTTATCGAATCGAGTGATTCCTGTGGTTGCAGCAGCAATGCTCAATATTGCGGCGGGTTTAAGCTTAGTCTTTATTGTTATTTCGGGTTATCGCATGGTTATTTCGGCGGGTGATGATAGTAAATTTAACGCGGGACGATCAGGAATTATTTTTTCTTTGGTGGGTTTGAGTATCTCTGTAACGGCTTCGGCGATTGTGAGTTTTGTGATTAGCGAAAACTACGGTCAGGCAGCTGGACCAGCATTCTTCTTGTATGGCACAGGCGGCATTATGGGTGCCACGGTTGCCATCATTCTCACCGTGATGAATGTGTCGTTGATCCTGATGATCATCTACGGCGGTATTCAGATGATCTTGGGTGGTGGTAAGAGTGATGGGTTCCAGAATGGCTGGAAAACCATTAAATATGCCATTATCGGCGCAATTGTGGTGAACATTGCTCGCTGGTTAGTGGAGGCCACACTTACGACAATTCTATGATCGATTTGCTACGTGAAATTTTGGCCATTCCAGTTGCCCATGCCGATATCTCGCAGTTGGGGCAGGGTGGCGCTGGTGTATCTGAAATGTGGGGAGATATTCAAAATATTTTTCCGCATTCCAATGTGGGCGCACAGGGTATTCCCGGGATCTTGATATTTGCCATGGATTTCGTGCTTAAAACAATTGCCGCAGCGGCAGTACCAGTGATTATCTACGCTGGTATTAAAATGATTACGGGGGGTGAGGAAGGCTTAGGCGAGGGTAAAAAAATCATTACCTACGCGGTTGCAGGTTTGGTATGCGCACTATTGGGTGATGTGGTTGTAGGGTGGGTGTGCGAAATTGTACTGGTCCAAATTGGAGGTGGCGGTGGCACTTGCCCTAGTTTAATTTAGTCCGAGATTGGTGTTCGCGGTGTCCTCGGCTATGCTTTTGCCATGACAAGACAGTACATCACCACGGCTATCGACTACCCTAACGCTGCTCCACACATGGGGCATGTGCTTGAAAAAACGTTGGCCGATGTGGTGGCCAGATGGTTCCGATTACGGGGAGATGAGGTGAGGTTCCAAATTGGTTCCGATGAACACGGTATTAAAATTCAGCAAACGGCCAACAAAGAGGGGGTCACACCCGAGGTGCTGGTAGATCGCAATGTGCCGCTCTTTACTAAGCTCTACGAGCAATTACAAATCAGTGCCGATCAGTACATTCGTACCTCGGATCGACCGGTAGATTGGAAGAATTCCAGCCAGCCCCAGCACTACAAAACCGTCCAGGCGCTCTGGCGTAAACTCCGCGAAGCGAACATGTTAGAGGAGCGCGAATATAAAGGGCTCTACTGCTCCGGGTGTGAGCGGTTTGTGACCAGTAAAGATCTGGTCGATGGCCTCTGCCCAGATCACAAAAAAGCGCCTGAGGAAGTGACCGAGAAAAACTGGTTTTATAAACTTTCGCAGCAGAGCGAGGCGCTCAAGCAACTACTCACGGAGCAGTACCAAAAGCAGCAGTATCGGATTGTGCCAAGTTTTCGGGCAAAAGAGACACTCACTCTTATTGATCAGGGTCTCGAAGATGTGTCATTTTCCCGCCCAGTGAGCAGCTTGCAGTGGGGTGTGCCGGTACCAGATCAAGAAGGGCAGACGATGTATGTGTGGTGCGATGCGCTCACCAACTATATCTCTGGTTTGGGTTACCTGACGGATCGTGCCGAAACCAATTGGTGGGACGAGGCAACAGTGACGCACGTGACCGGTAAAGATATCGCGCGCTTTCATGCCCTCATTTGGCCGGGCATGTTGCTCACGGCCGGTATCCGTACGCCCGATCAGTTACTGATCCATGGGTTTCTCACTAGCGAAGGGCAGAAAATGAGTAAGAGCTTAGGGAATGTAGTAGTGCCACAAGAGGTGATTGATCTGTACGGTGTAGAGGCACTCCGCTTTTATCTGAGCCACGAGATTCCCGTGGGTAACGATGGTGATTTTTCATGGAGCCGTTTTGCCGAACTCTATGACGCTAAGCTCCGGAATCAAATGGGGAACCTGCTCAATCGTGTGTTGGTATTGCTAAATAAGGCGGGTGGGGAATTAGCCCCGCTGTCTGCGGCTGATTGGGAAAAAGAAAC
>CAZLUF010000128.1:0-1272 GCA_964562645.1 uncultured Candidatus Peribacteria bacterium | reverse complement strand
CCGCCTCAGGTCAAAACGGCGTAACTGCTGAATGGCAAACGTACTGCAAGGAAATGAATGTGATGATGACTCAAGCTGGTTGCCAGGCAGCGTTCCGACTCGTTGGTTATGTAAACCAGCGCATGAACGAACTGGCTCCGTGGACTATTAAAGATGTCGCCGAAAAGCAAAAGGTACTTACTATGTTTGCTGAGTCTCTCCGTCACCTCACTCTCATGCTCTTGCCGTTCATGCCGCTAACGGCTGTGAATATGGCACATCAGCTCAATTTGCCCGATGCAGCGAAGATGGGTGACAAATCGTACGTCATTACACCCGAGGCACGCACCTGGGGGGCTGATATCGGTTGGAAGAAAGTAGGTACGCCAAGCATTCTGTTCGCGCCGGTAGAGAAAAAGGGGTAAGATACGTCGCTATGCATTGGCCTAAGCCTGCTTTGTCTGACTCACGTACTCCCGAGCCGTACGATCCCTTCCCCGGGTTGCTGCGAGTGATGATCATTACGACGGTTGTTGCCGCAGGTATTCAGGCCGTGTGCCAACGTGGCTGTTCCAGCGAAACCCCTGTGCGTACAGCACCTGTACCAGTACAGCCGATTCCTCCACATATTTCTCCGGAGCCAAAAGCAGCTCCTGGGCATTTTTTAGCATCCAATAGCCACATGTGAAAAGATCGCAGACTGTGGTACACTAGAGGTGCTCTCAAAGTAAGCTGAATGCAGGCGAATGCTCTGGCAAGAGGCGAGGGGAGCTGGTTCTACGCTCACCAATACTTACCTTTCAAACGAGCGATCCCAATTTCTTGTATGTTCGATCCAATGGCCGATCTCTCCCGTGGTACTTCGGGTGATATGTTCGGAATGAATGGTGGCCCAGCTCCAGTGAGTTCTGGCTCACAGCGCCCACCAAGTCGTTTTGCCGACGATATCCACTCCGTCACCATCCACGCTCGTCAGCGTACGTTCTATATCGATTTGAAGCAGAGTGGTAACGGTAAGTTCTTTAAGGTTTCCGAGAAGTCTCGTGGTGGTCAAAAGTCGACCATTATGTTCGATGTCGAAGATCTCGATAAGTTCATTGCCGCTTTTACAGAAATGAAGACCAAGTTGGTCTAAGCTTACTCACAATTGTCTTTAAAGCCGCACTCGTTGCGGCTTTTTTTGTTCATATTAATCAACTAAGGATAGTGGCTGTTTGTCACTTTTTTGTCTGCCGACTGGCAGACAGTGCCATTTCTTTTGCGCGACCAAAAGAAATGGCAAAAAGAAAAGTC
>CAZLUF010000127.1:0-3851 GCA_964562645.1 uncultured Candidatus Peribacteria bacterium | reverse complement strand
TTGGTGAGCTTCTTTGGTTACTTTCTTGTCTGGTAGACAAGAAAGTAACAAACAGTTGAGTTATTTGGTCGCGCAAAAGGAACAAAGGGCAAGAATTTATTTATTTCCAATTTTACTCACCCTGCTGAGCTTACGCGTGCAGTAACGAGCGCAAGAGCGTGTCGTAGTGAGCACTTTCTTGTTCAGTACTATGATGTTCGGCAATGAGTTTTTTGCCATTTTCGACGAGCCGTTGTCGTAGCTCAGCTTGGTCAAGCAAGCGTTCTAATTTAGTGCGGCACTCAGTCGGACTTGTGTAGAGCATGCCAGTTTCACCATCTTGCACAACGGAGCGATTACCGGGAATGTCCCGGGCAACTACCGGGGTGCCAATGGCCAGTGCTTCGAGCAGGCTATTTGGCATAATTTCGTGTTCGGATGTATTGAGCACGGCTACGGCTTCGGCCATGGCAGCGTGTAACTTAGCCTGTGGTACAGCCGCGTGATACAGCGTGGCAGCTTTATTCTGGAGATCGGCTCGGAAGGCTTCGGCAAATTGCTTGTGGCGCTCTTGGCCAATCACCACTTGGTAGATGCGCGGATCTGTTTGGTGCCAGGTCTCGAACATGTCCACTAGCCAACCTGGCGCTTTTTCGGCACGCAAGCCGGCAGGGAGCAAAAAGATCAAAGCACCATCAGGGAGATCGAGTGCGTCTTTGAGTGACCAGGGCGTATGCGTAGATACTTGCACACCCTGCGGAATGACTTCGCACTTTGTTTGAGCTTCTGGCCAAATTCCTAATACACGTTTTTGACTATCGGTATCGAAACACACTACGGCTGAAGCAATGGAAACAGCTTCAGTCATAATTTTTACATCGCTGGGAATTTTGGAGTATTCATACACATCCGTTCCACCAAAAATGAGTATTAGTGGAACAGTGAGCGTTCGTACAAATCGGCCAGCGTGGAGTGCATGTAGGCCAATAACGACATCGATGTGCTGTTTTTGGACGATGTCGCTAAGCGCCTGCTCGTTCGTTAATTCTTGTACATCGCACAAGTGTGGATCGTGCCCGGCGGCGCGGAGCTCGGCTTCGATGCGAGTGAGGGTAGTATTATTGCCAGTGCCCGGTGTGAGAATGCCCAAGAGGAGAATGCGCATACAGACAGGATAACAGATTACAGATCGTAGATAGCAGATGTATTACCCTAATAAATCAAAATATGTGATGACCTCGATCTTTCGTTCTTTGAGTAGCCCAGGGAGCTCTTCATGCAGCAGCATGGCAAGTTCCGTTTGGCGCTGCGGATCTAGACTAAAGGCATCGCCAATAGTCACTTGGCTGCCGGGGTGACACATGAATTCGCAGGTGCCTTCGGGCAGGCGGCTGAGGACGTGGCGCAGATTTTTCATGCTGGCATTGCCCACCATGGTCGCACCACGGAAGTGATCGGTATAAATGAGACCGTGGGCATCGAAAAGCACCTTGGCCTCACGTGCGAGTGCGTTATTTTTTACAACACGCTCCATCCGCTCTTCTGGCACGTTGTAGCCAAAAGGAGGCAGGGGTTCTTCCAGTGGTAACCTCACACAGCCAATTCCGTATCGCTCCAGAATGGGAATGATCACCGGTGTTACTTGCGGGTAGACGTGAATGTGATGATGGCCATCAATGTGGCTTGGTTGGCCGTAGTGTTCTTGGATCCACTCTAACTGCGCACGAGCTTCGCGCTCGATATGCACAGGGTCGACTTCGTTCTCGGTAAATAAGCGCGTGAGTGTTTCAAAGGCGTAGAACTGACCTTGGGCATTGAGGAGTGTACCAATGTCCTGAGGCTTACTAATGGGGTAGCCTTCGGTGAAGTTTAAGTGCAGTCCACACGTTAAACCGCGTTCGCGAGCATGGCGCGCGGCGGTGAGAGAATCGGAACAGTTGCTGAGTAAGCTAGCACTACGCACCATGCCAAATTCGAAGGCTTGGAAAATGCCATGCGTACGTTGCATGTTTATCCCGAGGTCGTCGGCGTTGATGATCAGACGTGGCACAGCCAGAGTGTACCTACTTTTTGGCTCTGTGTCCCTGGTATAAGTCTTTTATGACATCGGCGCCCGAATAGAGCATCCAGACCGAATTTAAAATGACAAACGGCCAGGCACGACCATCGATGGCGTAGATAACCAGCAGCAAACTGCCAATGGCATTGAGAAGATCGTAACGGGTATCGTCTTCGCTCAAAATTTTTCGTTGGTTCAATAGAAAGCCGACAAGAATAGTGGTTGAGCCGGCGAGTCCAATGATGAGCATGGGTGTCATAGAGATCGGGAATACGGCAATTGTACCTGGAAACTCCGTGTCAGGTTGCTATAATCCTGCGGCTCCGGGCAATTAGCTCAGTTGGTTAGAGCGTACGATTCACATTCGTAAGGTCACTGGTTCGAACCCAGTATTGCCCACCAACCTCCGCAGGAGGTTGGCCGCCGTAGTCGCAACGAAGGTGGGCATTGTTTGCTGATGCCCATATCCCTCCAGCTACGGTTGGCAAGCCACCTAGCTCCGTCGGGACTACGTCGAGATGGCACCTGTGTCTCTTGCTGTTTAAATCGGCTACTATTTGCTCATGCGTATCGATGCCGTATCTGTGACCAGCCGCAATCTCAAAAAATCAGTCGAGTTTTACTCATTGCTGGGTTTTACATTTGGTGAATTCGGAGCCGAAGAAAAACACGTGGAACCGATGACAAAACCAGGGGAAACGCGCTTGATGATCGATAGTAAAGACCTTATCGCCAGTATTACCGGCGTAGAGCCGGTAGCCCCTAATCACTCTGTTTTTGCTGTCCTCTGTGGGTCACCGGTAGAAGTGAATGCCGTGGCTCAACTGGTGCAAGAAAATGGTTTTACAGTCGTAAAAGAGCCGTGGGATGCCTTTTGGGGCCAGCGGTATGCCATAGTGCAAGATCCCGATGGTTACCTAGTGGATCTGTTTGCGACTCTATAGTGCATGCTTAAGGAGCAAAATTGAGGCTCTGCCTACTGTATTTATCAATAGACAATAATCATTTATTGACACTAATATTTTACAGAGTAGCGTTTTGTTGTGTGGTCTTTTTCAACACAGGAGAATTTCCGATGAAACGAATTCTGACTTTGGTTTCACAGCCCGACTCTGCTCGGCGCGTGCTTGCTTCTGCTGGCATTCAGCATGAGGATCATTCGCAGGGCGAGTTGACGGTTGGAGTGACGGCTGGCGCAACAGGCGTGCCACAGAGGGTGCACTTTTGTTCGAGCCGCATCCATGACGTACGATGCGAAGTTCGCGGTGATGGGCAGCCGATGCCGATGATGAACTATCAAGTGGTGCTCGAAGGTGGTTTGCCACCTGTACCTCGAGATGGGTTGTTGCGGTTCCGTGCTAACATTCACCCGAACGGGAAATTGACAATTGCGCAGCGAAACGACCGCGCATGGTTTGTTCCGGTGCCCGATTCGATGGAAGATCAAGGGCCGTTCGCCTACGACGGCGGAGCTGAAGACATGGCTGCGGCGTACGGATGTTCGTCTGTACAGCAAATGTTTGAGCTCCACGGCGAAGAGATTTTGGTTGGTTAAGCACTGAAGTGTCCGAATGGGGACAACACAATTCCAAAAAGACCACACATCGCTCGGCTACTACCATTCTGGTAGTCGAGCATTTTTATGTTTTAATTTTTGCTGACAACGGCAGTAAAAACTGCTACACTAAAGGGAAATTCCTATGCCAGAACTTGTCATTTCAACGGCTGCGCGATTGCGTGCATTAGTGCCACTCTCGGTAGCCTTTGCATTACTTAGTGTGGTGTTCGGTATTGTGTGGGCTATGCGCCCGAC
>CAZLUF010000126.1:2319-3888 GCA_964562645.1 uncultured Candidatus Peribacteria bacterium | reverse complement strand
GTAAGGCCAAGCTGTGTTCACAAATACCCACTCGATGGCGAGTGCCAAGTACAATGTTTCGGACTCCGTTTCCGGCCTGCTCTGGGGAAACCTCGTGCCAATGGGCATCGCGCCCAAAGCGCATATCATGAGCCTGGGGATGGTAACGTACCTCCATGGGCTTGGCTCCAAACACAGATACGCCTGGTATCGTCACCATTGTAGAAACTGTATACCGTCGCCTAGAATCCAGCTCGCGGTACTGAGTATCCTGCCAAGACTCAGGCACTGTAAACACATCCGACGATCGCTCTGCCACTAAATGAGCAATTTCGTCCGCCCCTATGAAACGAGGTGATTTGCCCATAGCAAAGGCCGTACCGTATCACACAATACCCTCTAAACCAATTCCGTGACCCTTAACCCAACACGGCCACAGCAGCCGAAAGTTCGCTCAATTCGGCGGTAATACCGGCCTGGCGAGTTTGGTTATAGGTAAGTGTGAGATCTCCCAAAATTTCGGAGGCGTTATCTGTGGCGTTTCGCATGGCCACCATACGGGCCGAATGCTCGGAAGCCGCTGTTTCGAGCACTGCTTGGTAAATCTGCACTTCAGTGAGCGATGGAATCACTTCGTTTAACACCTGCGCCTGCGAAGGCTCAAACTTGTATTCCTTTTGATTCTGCACACCCTCAACTGCCTGGATATCATCGGATGTAATTTCATCCTGTGAAATACTTTCGATCATGGCCTGTAGATCCGATGTAGAGAATGGCAACAACACTTTAATTGCGGGCTCCTGAACGAGAGCCGAAATGAAGTCCGTATACACTAAAACTACGTGATCATATTGCCCCTTCGTAAATCCATCGAGCGCTAGACGACAAACAGGGAGCACATCTTTGAACCTGGGGTGGTTACTAAAAGCTGGGAAAGCTGCCACCACCTTGTGACCCAAACGACTCAAAAACTGCTGACCCTTACGACCAGCGGCCACAAACTCCACAGAGGCGGTGGGATAGCGCGTTTGTACTTCGCGCAAGTACGTAGCGGTCTTTTTAAACAAATGAGCATTTAAGCTGCCACACAAACCACGGTCGGAAGTAAGCAGAATGCAAAGAACTTTTTCGACCGGACGAGTCCGCAAGAAAGGGTGCTCAGCATTCGAAACCAGCGACAAACGACGCAAGACGTTCCAGGCTCCTAAAGCATAGCGACGCAATTGCACAGCATTCTGTACAGCTTTACGCATTTTGCTGGCCGCCACCAATTCCATCGCTTTTGTCACCTGGCGCGTGCCTTTAATGGCTTTCATTTTCCGCCGGAGATCATGGAGACCTTTAGCCACAGGGATTCAGAGAGAAAGAATTACTGAGCAGAAGCGGCGCGCTTCTCTTTAAGAATCTGAACCAAGCGGCTGAGTTTTTCCTCAACTTCCTTGGTGATTTCGGTACTCAGAACTTTAAGAACATCAAAGTGCTGTGTGCGCATCATTTCAAGGAACTCGGTCTCAAATTCACGTACCTTATCGGCCGGCACATCATCGAGCATGCCGTCGAAATATCCAGTACTAAAGCGCCCGATATCCA
>CAZLUF010000126.1:0-2309 GCA_964562645.1 uncultured Candidatus Peribacteria bacterium | reverse complement strand
GCATGCCGTTGACTGTGACATAAATAATAGCCACCTGCTCGGCTACCGAGAGAGGTTCGTACTGACCCTGCTTTAAGATTTCGGTGAGGCGTGTACCACGGTCGATCTGTCTCTTGGTAGTAGCATCGAGATCCGAACCGAACTGAGCAAAAGCAGCCAATTCGCGGAACTGAGCCAATTCCAAGCGGAGCTTACCCGAAACCTTCTTCATCGATTTTACCTGAGCGGCCGAACCCACGCGCGAAACAGAAATACCTACGTTCATCGCCGGGCGGATACCCTTATAGAACAGATCACTCTCTAAGTAGATCTGACCATCGGTAATGGAAATGACGTTGGTTGGGATGTACGCCGATACGTCACCGGCCTGTGTTTCGATAATGGGCAGAGCAGTAATAGAACCGCCACCGAACTTTTCGTCTAAACGGACAGCACGCTCAAGCAAGCGACTGTGTACGTAGAACACATCTCCTGGGTAAGCCTCGCGACCTGGTGGGCGACGGAGGAGGAGCGAAACTTGGCGGTAAGCCCACGCGTGCTTACTCAAGTCGTCGTACACGCAGAGCACATCTTTACCTTGATCTAAGAAGTACTCGGCCATGGCACAACCAGCAAATGGGGCCAAAAACGAGAGTGCAGCTGGTTCGGAAGCACCGGCAGACACAACAATGGTGTAGTCCATAGCGCCGTGCTTTTTGAGTTCAGTAACAATTTTGGCTACCTTCGATTCCTTTTGACCAATGGCCACGTACACACAAATAACCGGGCGATCAGTCTTTTGGGTGAGCTTTTGGTTGATGATCGTATCAATCGCTACAGCGGTTTTACCCGTCTGGCGGTCACCAATGATAAGCTCACGCTGACCACGACCGATTGGAATCATGGAGTCGATAGCCTTAATACCTGTTTGAAGCGGTGTATCAACTGACTTACGTTCGATAACACCAGCGGCAATTTTTTCGATGGGATACATCTTCTTACCCTTAATGGCAGGCCCACCATCCTTGGCTACACCAAGTGGCGAAACCACGCGACCGATCAAATCTTCACCAACTGGAACCGAAAGAATCTGGCGAGTGGCGCGCACCGTATCACCAGCTTTCACCTTGGTGTAATCACCAAGGACAATGGCACCCACAAGATCTCGACCAAGGTTTAAGGCACTACCCATAACGCCATTACCAAAGTCGATCATTTCGGAGGCACCAACATCGGCCAAGCCTTCGATTTTGGCGATACCATCACCAATTTCGACTACACGACCCACGTGTTCCTGGCGCGCCTGTTTCTGGAACTGAGAGACCTTCTCCTCTAAGAGCTTGGTCAATTCGGCAGTAAGATTTGTAGACATAGGAATCAGAAGAGAAAGATTATTCGCGCTGCAAGAACGCGGCGGCGGCTTGTTCTAAGCCAGACCGAACACTAACATCAATTTGCTGATCGCCAAACGTAATACGAGCCCCGCCGATTAAAGTGGGGTCGGCTTTTTGCTTTACTTCGACCGAACGATCCAGCTTGTCTTCGAGGTACTTTTTCACAGCATCGCAGAGTTCTCCGCCATCACCAGTAGGTGTGACGATCTCTACGAAGAGCGTTTTATCTATCAACTTCAACTGCTGTGTAAGCTCCTCACGCACGCGACGCAGGAACTGACGAGCAGTAGCTCCTTCGCCAGCCATTTCCACGAGTGCGCGGGCAGCGAGTTTAGGATCGAGGCTCATTTGACAAGGGAGGGAAGATCTTTTTGCAACTGGGCAATTAAACGCTTTTGATCGGCAGGATTAAATTCGCGCTCTAGGATCTTTTCGGTAATACGAATAATGAGGGCAGCTAGCGTGTTTTGAGCTTCGGTCATCAGACGCTTACGATCATCGGCGATTTGCTGCTTGGCTTTTTCGAGAATACCGGCAGCTTCCTGTTCGGCAGCGGTAACAATTTCTTTTTTGGTAGCCTCGGCCTGCGTCTTGGCAGCCTCGAGGAACTTACCACATTCGGCATCGATTTTCTTAAATTGTTCGAGCTTGAACTGATCAATCTCGCGTTTTTGGTTCTCGATTGCTTTAGCATCTTCCATGGCTTTACGCACACGCTCACGACGATCATCGAGCACGCGTAAGATTGGCTTATATACAAGCCAACTCAAGACTCCGAAGAGCAACGCAAAGTTGACGAGCTGCGCGAGCAGAATTTTCCAATCGAGGCCAAGCTTGGCAATAAGTTCCATGGGGGATGGGAGCAAATAAGACGAGGACGGGAATTAATTATACGAACTTCAAGACCAAAGCGACGACGAGACAGTAGATGGCGAT
>CAZLUF010000125.1:0-3907 GCA_964562645.1 uncultured Candidatus Peribacteria bacterium | reverse complement strand
GGCCAAAATTTCTTCTTTTGTAGCCTTGGTAGGTACGGTGATATTGGCGCGGAGCTTCCCGTTTACCTGGACTGCCAAGGTAATAGTATTACTAACTAAATACTCGGCATTATAGGTGGGCCAAGTCTGCTGAATGGCAAAACCTTTACCTCCAGCAGCTTCCCACAATTCTTCGGCCAAGTGCGGAGCTAATGGAGCGAGCAAGCACGCGATTGTTTGAGCTGTAGCACGAGAGCAGGTTTTACCCTCTACTTCGTTTAGGAGCTCCATGAGCGAACTAATGGCGGTGTTAAAACTCATGCTTTCCAAACTTTCGCTCACGCGTTTAATGGCACGATGCAAGGAATTAAGTACACCATCTTCATCTTTGGCATCTACTACTTCACCGAATTTTCGCCACAGGCGCTCTACAAAACGATCGATCCCCTTAATACCAGTATCGCTCCAGTCGCCACCGGCCGTAAACGGACCCATGAACATCAAGTACATACGGAATACATCGGCTCCGTGCTTTACTACAAAGTCATCGGGGCTTACCACGTTTCCCTTGCTCTTACTCATTTTGGCTCCTTGATTTGTAATCAACCCCTGGTGCACCAAGCGCTTGAATGGCTCGGCGTGGCTTACCACTCCAAAGTCTTTCAGGGCCATCATCACGAAGCGGGCATAGATCAAGTGCATGCAGGCATGCTCGGGCCCACCGATATACATGGAAACCGGCATCCACTTTTTCTCCAAATTGGCATCGATGAATTTTTTGGCATCACCCTGCATGAGGTAGCGGAGTTGATAGAAGCTACTGCAGACAAAGGTATCCATGGTGTCGTATTCCGGAGTCCAACCTTTACCAAAAATCTTTTCAGTGCGCTCCTTAAACTCCTTACTATCGCGCAGTGGCGATTGACCGTTAGGTTTAAATTCTACGTCGGTCGGCAGTAACCAGGGCAGGTGCTCCTCGGGGATGGCATGCGCTTTGCCACTTGGATCGTAGACGATGGGAATTGGGGCGCCCCAGTAGCGCTGACGGCTCACGAGCCAATCGCGCAGACGATAGGTAACGGTCTCGTAACCAAGCCCAAGCTTCTCAATGTATTTAATGATATCTTCGCGGACTTCGCCCCAGCGTCGCCCCTTGAACTCCTCTGGCAACTGCATGATGGCATTTGGATCTTTGGCATAGCAGTACTCAAAGTTCTTCACTTTCTCGGCCTCCTTTGGATCTTCTGGAAGCATGACTGTACGCAGTGGGATGTTGTATTTTTTAGCAAAGGCAAAATCGCGCTCGTCGTGTGCCGAACAGTTGACGATACCAGTTCCGTAATCCATCACTACGAACGAGGCAATCCAAAGCGGAAGGTCGCCGGTCACGAATTCGACATACCGACCAGTAAAGATTCCCTCCATGTCTTTGTCGACATCAAACTTATCGGCCGCCTTCTTTTTTTTGATGCGCTCAATGAGTGCCAGTGCCTCCTTTTCGTTGGGCATGCCTTTGAGTAATTTTGGCAAATCGGGATGTTCTGGAGCGATAACGGCAAACGTTTGAGCTCTAAACGTTTGAGGCACAGAGTCGAAGACTTCGAACTCAAGCGGAAAATCTTTCACTTTAAATTTAAAGTTCACACCTTCGCTTCTCCCAATCCAGTTCTGCTGCATCAGTTTGGTTTTCTCTGGCCAATCTAATTCGGGCAAACCATCGAGCAGACGCTGCGAATACTTCTTAATATTCCAAAACCACTGATCAAGTGGCTTTTGAACCACATCGGTGCTGCACCGTTCACACTTACCATCTTGGCATTGTTCATTGGCCAATACTGTTTGGCAGCTCGGACAAAAGTTCACATTACCGAGTTTTTTATAAGCCAAACCATTCTTGAACATCTGCAAAAAAAGCCACTGCGTCCAACGGTAATACTCGGGCGTGCTAGTGTTGAGCATTTTTTCCCAATCGTACATACAGCCCATAGCCTTCAGCTGCACGATCATGCGTTCCACGTTGGCAGCGATGGACTTGGCTGGTGGTACACCGGTTTTAATGGCGTAGTTTTCGGCGGGGAGACCAAAGGCATCGAACCCCATGGGCTCGAACACATCGTAGCCCTGCATGCGCATGTAGCGACCGAACGTATCGGTGGGTCCAAAGTTATACCAATGCCCCACGTGGAGCTTGTCGCCACTGGGGTACGGGAACATCACCATGTTCATAAAAGGCTTTTTGGCCTTTTTGAGATCCACAGTGTTGATATGGGCAGCCTCCCAAGCGGCTTGCCACTTTTTTTCGACTTCGGTGGGATTATAGGATTTCGGCATCACTTACAGTATACCGCAACTTGCCAAATTCATTGATTGACGCCCAGACTAAAGAACGGTTTGGATGATTGATTAGATGCTTGCATTATTTACAATATATTGTATAATGTATTTATCTTCCAATAACCACCCTATGGCTCAAGCTCTACCTACCATGGAAAGTACACCCACCGAACTTGGTGCAGCCAAGAACAAATTGGCCTATCTCCAACAACGAGCCTTAGATGCCGGCCCAGAGAATTCCCGTCCAGTGCTGGCAGAAATTGCAGAAGTGCGTCATCAAATTTGGCTTTTGAACCGTAACGACCCGGACGCTGCCCAGAAAAAAGAGGATACTGTACGCATGGCTGCGTAATTTGAATCTTATTCCCCTGGCCTCAAAAACCAGGGGATTTTGTTGTTTCTGCCTTTCCTTAGCCATCTTTTCCAGGCACACTGCGTGAACTCATGGCCCGCCTCCCACTCGTTACTATTATCGGCCGACCCAATACCGGTAAGAGCAGTCTCTTTAACCGCATTGTTGGCAAACGCGTGGCGATCGAAAACGAGGTAGCTGGTACCACACGCGATCACGTGACATCGATCGTAGAAACAGAGAAACTGGATTACCTACTGGTCGATACTGGTGGTATGGGTGGTGGCACGAAAGATACCGATTTCGAAGATGATGTGCATGCCCAGTCGCTTTTGGCCCTCAAGGCCGCCGACCTCATTTTGTTTGTGGTCGATGGTCAAACTGAACCGCTCAAGAATGATTTTTTAGTGGCGGAGGTGCTCCGTAAACAACGTCGCCGACATGTGCCAATTGTCCTTATTATCAACAAATGTGATAACGATAAAATGGCGGAAGACGCTCGCCCTAACTACAGCAAGCTCGAGATTGATGACGAAGTGATCACCATTAGCGCTGCGCACAAGCGTGGTGTTTTAGAGGTAGAAGATTTAATTAAGCGCCATTTAGAGGCCATGCACTTTGGCAAACGCGAGCGCGCCCAAATGAGCGACATTCCACGGCTTGCGATCATTGGTAAGCCAAACGTTGGTAAAAGCTCGATTGTTAATGCTCTGATGTCCGATAGTGTGCGCTCTACTTCGCCACGTTTAGTTTCGACCATTCCAGGTACCACGCGCGATGCGACCGATACGTTGGTTCGCCATGAAGATCAGGATTTTATCCTGGTTGATACCGCCGGTATCCGTCGCAAGACCCGAGTAGAGTACGGTGTCGAAAGTCTTTCGATGCTCCGCTCGATCCAAGCCATCGAAGATGCCGATGTCACAGTCCTCGTCCTCGATGCTACTGAGCCCATCAGCCACCAAGATCAGCGTATCTGCGGCATGGCAATTGATGCAGGTAAGAGCATTATTATTCTTTTGAACAAAATTGATCAGGTCAAAAGTGAGGCGCGCAAAATGAAACAACTGGAGATCCAAGCCGAACTCCCCTTTTGCCGCTACGCTCCAGTAATCCCTTGTTCGGCCCTCACGCGCGATGGCTTGCTTAAGCTCTTTCCTATGGCGCTCTCGGTTAAGCGCAACCGCGAACGCCGTCTAAACGATAAAGAACTGCGCCGTTTCTTTGATGATGCCGTATCGG
>CAZLUF010000124.1:0-3924 GCA_964562645.1 uncultured Candidatus Peribacteria bacterium | reverse complement strand
GGCTAGTGCCAATGGGCGTCGTAAGCTCAGCTGCCAACTTTACCAGCGCAGTGCCGATATTTTTTTGGGTGTACCGTTCAATATTGCCAGTTACGCCTTGCTCACACACATGATCGCGCAGGTGTGTGATTTAGATGTAGGGGATTTTGTACACACATTGGGAGATGCTCATTTGTACAGCAATCACTTGGAGCAAACCCGTGAGCAACTTGGCCGCGAACCAAGATCGCTACCTCAGCTTACGCTAAATCCTGCTATTAAAGATCTGTTTGCTTTTAAGTTCGAAGATATTGAAATCACTGGTTACGACCCGCATCCTGCCATTAAAGCACCGATCGCCGTGTAGGTTTTTTGATCAGACTTCTGTGTAACTTTGCAACTAGGTAATCTATGTTGAGCATGCGGTATACATCTTCCGCACATACCGCAAATACCAAGAAAATGAGCCAGTGTAAGCGGTCGAAGTAGCGCTCAAAAATGCCTGAGCCATTGGTGCACACGAAGGCATTTACACAAATCAGTGCAAGCATGCCCAGTACGGCATTTCGCTTGGCTATCAGGAGCCGAGCACGGCCGAATCGATCACGTAGTAAGACTAACACCAGTAGTCCCAGTAGTACGAATTTACCAATCCGTTCTAGTAAGTAGGTATATCGCAGGCTGATCCGAAATTCATTGGGATGCGCACTCACTTCCGACGCTAAAAGATATGGTAAATCACCCGGGTAATACAATCGAACGGTATTGATTTCTACATCTATTACTTCATAGGGGGTGTACGGCAAAGCCCAAGCCCAGGCCGAGGCGGCATCGGTGGTGTTGCGCCATAGAAATTGTGCAAACAGAACAGGCTCGCGCAGAGCGATATCCCAAATAATTCGCATCATTTCGGCTTGGTTCTTACCTGTGGCATCTGGCGCCCAAGCCTTTCCCTTCCATACAAACGTTGTGACATCGGTATGTAGTAATTCGTCTTGATGTGCACAGATTGCATACGGTGTACTGGAGCAGTGTTTGGCCAAATATTCGGACAGTAAGCCTGTTTCAGCCATTCTTCCCACAATGAAATAGTGACGTGCCGATGGAATATTGCCGGTAAGTTTCGGCTGCAAATGACGAAAACCTATAGTGGTAATAATGACACATGCATGTAGGACGCACAGCGCTAAAATTTTTGAACGGGGTATCGAACAGATCAGTGCAGATAAGAGAGTGGTAAGAATGCTGATTGCTAAAAATGATACATGCAAACTTGGGAGTATGGCTAAACAGGCCAGCATCACCAGAGCATGTTTTTTATTATCTGTTTGCCAGTATATGTATTGAGCTAAAAAAATTGCACCGGTAAACACATCGGGATGAATCACGGAACTTAAAAAGCTTAACCGGGTGCATAATGCCAAAAATACAAAAATGACAATCGTATGCGTACCCAGCCGCATAGACATTGCGTAACGGAGAAACAGTGTAATGACGTATGTCATGCACGCTGCCTGGATACAGGAGCTAAAAAATAGCGAAATACCCAGGCTCGAGAGCGCTACAAACAAGCCATAGCCAGCCAGACGAAAGCGACCATCTGCCTGAAGAGATTGTCCGAGACCAATGTAACTACCCGAATCCCAGGCATAGAGAATCGGATATCCATTATGGAGAGCTAATCGCCAGAGTAACAAGGTGCAGGCCAAAAAAACCAATGCAGCCCAAAGCCCATATTTGGCTCTAGTCCAAGAATATTTTGCCGCTGCGTATGCGCGCTGTATGCTCGGGTTCAACTGCATGCAATGGAACAAAAACGACTTCGGCTCTCGTCCAGAGTACGTCACGGGAAACATGATGGAAAAGGCCTTGCCGTATTTTGAGTGGACAACTGAGCAAATGGTATCGCATATTTCGGGTCATGTATTAGAAGTGGGGTGCGGAGTAGGGAACGCCACACCATACATTGCTGGGTGTCCAAATGTTCAAAAATGTACAGCGGTGGATATTGATACTCATGCTCTGGCTATAGCAGCTAAGCAGCAGAATGAGCGTATGGAATTTATCTGTAGCGACTTTCATGCTTTAGCCAAAAATTCGTTCGATTCGCTTGTTTGTGCCAATACTATTGAACATATCGAGGATGATAACGAGGCGGTGCGGGCCATGTACTCGTTGCTGCGCCCCGGTGGAAAGATTGCTCTACTCATGCCCGCTCATCAGTTTTTGTACAGTCGGTACGATCATGAGGCAGGGCACTACAGACGCTATACCAAGGCTAGTATGCAGGCTGTATTGAAGCAGGCGGAATTTACAATTGATGACGTATTTTATTTTAATATGTCGGCGGCCGTGGGTTGGTTTCTAATTAATACATGTCTGCAAAAGTCTGGTACAGATCGTGGTACGTTTTCCGGGGCGGCGGGCATATTCGCTACGTACATTATGCCCCTGAATATTTGGATTGAGCGTAAATTCCGTCCGCCGTTTGGCTTATCGGTTATTGGTTTGGCAACGAAGCCCGTGATCGGTAATGCTGCCACATCAGGCGCACATGCCTGAATCCATCCTGTACTGGATGTAAGTGTGAATCTCGCCCACTAATACTTGCCCGCAGACTCACAGGGAGTTCTTGAATTCGCATTTGTAGCTCTATGGCCCGAATGATCATTTCGCTTGCTATTTCCATGCCAGGACTGTGCAGTTGTAACTGCTGGCTGCAAGCGGTGGTGTAGGCCCTGAGCCCACAGTTAATGTCGCTCAACCGCGTGCCGAACCATGTATTACAGAGCCATGTTAAAAACGGGGTGCCGAGGTAGCGATGGAGCCAGGGCATGGCCTGGGGGGCAATGCGTCCCCGTAGGCGTGTGCCAATGATCATATCGCAAGTACCTTGGCGCAGACTGTGGACCATACTGGCGGCTTCGGTGAAGTCGTATGTGTTATCAGCATCACCAAACACTAGGTAGTTTCCGCGGGCTGCACTTATGCCTCGACGAATGGCATGGCCATACCCGGGCAAAGGTTCATCTACGACCACGACTTTTCTAGCCGTCGCAATCTGTTTTGAGCCATCGTGCGAGTTATTGTTCACCACAATGATTTCGCCACAGAGCTTTAGCTGCGTAAGTAGTGCTTCTGCGCTTGAAATACTGGCAGCCAAAGTTTGCTCCTCGTTACGGCAGGGAATAACAATAGAAACCTCAATAGGCATGAGCGACAGTGGCAGATGAAGGGCAGAAACGGCTAGTACACTACTATATGCCCAAACCATTGGATACTCTACCTGCTGCGTAACACCGAAGCATCACTGCTAGATCTAGCTTATTATTTTTGTAAGGTGGTGCTATTCTCGCCTTGTGTCACTCATCCTCATAGCGGCGGCCAGCGAGAATAATGTCATTGGGCAGGGGAATCGTTTGCCGTGGAATTTGCCCGATGATCTTAAGCACTTTCGTGAACTCACGCGTGGGCATCCGGTGATTATGGGGCGCAAAACGTATCAGTCGATTGGCCGGCCATTACCCAACCGTACGAATATTGTGATCAGTCGCGATGCCAAGTTTGAAGCACCAGGTTGCCAGCTCGTCAGCAGTATTGATCAGGCACTAGCTATGGTAGAACCAGGGCAGGCCGCATATGTCATTGGCGGGGGTGAACTCTATACGCAGGCACTGCCTTTGGCAGACGCCATCGAACTGACACGTGTACACACGGTAATAGCAGGCGATGCATACTTTCCGGTGATTGATACGACAAGTTGGCAGCGAGTGAATGCGTCGGAGCATGCCGCCGATGATCTACATGCGTTTGCATTTACCTTAGAGCGTTGGGAACGCAAGCATTGATCGTAGAAAATCCACGTATACAATAATAAATCTTACTTCGCATACATGCATATTTTGCTTTAAATAAAACAAAAAATGAGTGTATATTCACTTCGAA
>CAZLUF010000123.1:3353-3967 GCA_964562645.1 uncultured Candidatus Peribacteria bacterium | reverse complement strand
CAAGGCAAAAAGATCCGCTGGCAAGATGCCTGGAAGGGCCTACGCATTTTTTGGCGCGAACGCGTCGCTAGCCGCGATGCGAAACCCGCTGAGCCTCAACCATAAATGCCAAACTTGCTTGTAGACTCAAGCAAACCAACGTTAGAAATATAGCCCACAATCCCAACCAGATTGCAAAGATACCCCCCATCAAAGCCGTACACATCATCAGAACTAAAAAGAGCTTTAAAGGGTTATAGCGCACAATGCATTCGGTAATATACTGCAAGGTACGAATGCCATCGCGAATGTGACGAACTTTTGATCTACCAGAGCGCTTTGCATATGGTATTGGCACAAATTGCAGGCTCTTTCCTGTAAGGAGATAAATTAACGTAATAGTAGTTGTAAAACTAAATCCATTACAGATATCCCCTAAATAGGGCAAAACTGTTGATTTTCGAAACACTCGCAGCCCCGAATTCACATCTGGAACTCTTTGCCCCGTTGTGAATTCAACAATCAATTTAAATACAATCCGCGCAGGTGCCTTAATGAAGCCCTGCCAATAACGAGCACCTGTACGTGCTCCCACCACCATATCGACTGCATTCCCCATTAGGCTAAGCAAATGC
>CAZLUF010000123.1:0-3343 GCA_964562645.1 uncultured Candidatus Peribacteria bacterium | reverse complement strand
TGCGGAATCTTCTCGATAGGATACGTGCCATCTGCATCTGTAATTACAATCAAGTCTGTATTCGCTGCTCGGATACCATCTTTCAGACTAAAACCATAACCGCGACGAACAGCGTGCTGCACGACAGTTGCCCCAAAAGATCTAGCTATCGCAGCGGTGTTATCCGTTGAGACATAATCGATAACAAACACTTCTGGAACAGAGGGCAGCGCATACACACGCTCAAGAGTATGCCGAATACCTTGTTCTTCATTTAGGGCCGGGATGCTAAGGCTGTACGAAGCCATAGGATGACTCCATCATACCCTACTATTGATAGCAATGTGTACAGAGCTAAAAATGGCACATGATAGCGCGGAGTGGCATCCACGAGGGCATAAAATCCTACTGTAGGCACCAGAATACAGGCCGCTAAGACTATGAGCGATCGATTTGCCTTTTTGCGCCAACTCAAAGGCAGGCCCGCCAAGCCAAGTAAAAGCAGAAACCAAGTTACAGTCAGCAGGATGTTATGTGCCCTACTCCATCCGCCTCCGACGTAGGGAAAATGAAATTCTGCTACTTCAGCTACCGAATACCAAGCATACGCCAGTGGATGATCAAGTATGAGCTTTTTGCCTACTTTTGAAACAACCGGATCGACCGCCGCAAAACCCGCAGGCCAATTTTGATGCACCACACCATTAAAAAAACAGCTTACTGGCACACTCGCATAATCACGAGAAACATATTCTACCCATAAGCACTGCCACGGACCGGCAATGCCATGTATATCCCGGGCAGCGACACCACGAAAATACTGCGCCGCGGCAGCGCGTTGCTGGCCTATTATTTGCCAACCAAAGCCCTGATGCACATTGCGCAGTAACCATCCTGCCGGAGCTACACAAGCGAGCACTAGAGCCAATACGGCTATGTATTTACGCTGATAGACAAACCACAAAGCAACGCAAGCCGGTAATATAATGAACGAAAAATACACGAGCGACAAAATTCCCATAATAAATCCCCCCACCAGTGCCCATGATAATTGGTTACGACGTACCGCACGTAAAACACAGGTACAAACTATAATAAATAGAGCGTAAGCCAGTAGCTCACGATTGAAAGACAAAATCGATTTGGCGGCTGTGGGCAAGGCACATAACACTAACCAGAGAATATTCGAATGCCCCGGCATCCAATGCTCTAATTCACGTAAAAAAATAAGTGTGCAGACTGCAAATAAAAGTGCCTGGGCCACAAATACACTCAGTACTTGTTGGCCAGTGAATGCAAAAATGATTGCTAGCCATACACTCATCATCGGCTCGCGCTCAAATGTTGGGTGTAATCCATCTAACGAATACATACCCTGAGATAAGAGATGATGCGCCATACTCGTGTATTCGGCCGCATCACTAGAAATAACTTCGCGCAAGGCACCACCGCTTAAGTAAGCACTAAGCAGCAATGATGTACACAGAATGCCAGCACCCAGTAAGACTGTTCGAGCAGTCATGGCTGCAGTGTAGTCGAAAACGATATCTACCACTACATCGCACCTTTCAGCGATAACCATACTGTTTCATCCATTCCGAAACCCAAAGCAACATCCAAACGGAATCTGAATAATCTATAGAAGAAGACCAATAATGCTCTAAAAATTTTTCTAACTTCACGCGATCGAACATTTGCCAAAATTGGCTGGTGCCACCATCCAATAATCTCTCACGACACCACTGCTTTTTTTCACCCCGAAACCAAGCATTCAAGGGCAATCGAAATCCAGTTTTGGGACGCTGTAGATGATCCCGGGGAATATATTTTTCCAAGATATGCTTTAAGATCCATTTACGCTTAGATCCTCGTATTTTCCAAGCATCTGGCAATCCAGCCGTAAACTCCAGCAAATAATGATCTAAAAAAGGCGAACGGACCTCGAGACCATGCGCCATGGAACCTAGATCCACTTTTGGTAAAAGGTCATCCGCCAAATATGTCGCTATATCTCGTTCTAATGCCCGCTGCAAAGCAGAACCCCGCTGTGGCAGCTGCCGGACAATTTGTTCATAATACTGACGAGTGTCCGGATAGAGCGCAGGCTGTGCATAGAGTGATTTTTTCTCGTTTTCGGTAAAGAAACTTAAGTATTCTAAGTGCCTACCGGGCTCAGAATACTGCAGAGATTCGGCAAATCGATTACAGCGATAGGTAAATGTGTTCGACCAAATCTGTGCAAAGGCACTCGTTGCCAGAGGCAAAACTGCTCGCATTGATTGCGGTACAATTTGCAAACGCCGGGCAAAATCTAAAATAGGATAACGAATATACCCTCCAAAATTTTCGTCACCACCGTCGCCATTCAGTGCCACTGTGACAAAATGACGAGTTTCTCTGCAAAGTAAATATGTGGGCACAGATGATGGATCGCCATAAGGCTCTTCGTACGTGTGCACTAGTTCTGGCAGTAGCGAAACAATATCTGGCTGTACCAGAATGGGAGTATGATCAGTTTTAAACATTTTGGCGATACGACCCGCCTCAGGTAATTCGTTATGTGTTTGCTCTTCTGTACCAATAGAAAACGTGCGCACTGGCTGCGTAGTGAGCTGTGACATAAAGGCCACAACCGCTGCCGAATCCACCCCGCCAGATAAGAATGCGCCTAGTGGTACATCCGCCGCTAAGCGCTTGCTCACTGCACCACGAAACAATGATTCAATCTCTGCCTCCGCTTGACCAAGTGAGCCTGTAAATTTTGGCTCGTATGATAAACGCCAATACTGTTTTGGTTCTAACTTTGTGGTGCCAACTCGCAGAGTGAGCGTATGCGCCGCCGGGAGCTTATGAATGCCCTGGATGCCCGTATTAGGCGCTGGCACATACATCATAGTCAGTGCATGGTGCACGGCTGTCGTGTCGATAGCCGAGGGGCAAAGCGGGTGTGTGCGCAGTGCTTTCAACTCAGATGCAAAAACAAAAATTGAACCATTCCAAAAGTATTTGATTGGCTTTTTCCCTAAACGATCACGTGCTATAAAAAGTTTTTGCTGATCACGATCATAAACAGCAAATGCAAACATACCATCGATATGCTGCACACAAGCCTCTCCAAATTCTTGATAAGCTGCTAAGAGCACCTCTGTATCGCCAGTGGAGCGAAAAGTATATCCGCGGGCGAGCAATTGTTGTCTCAGCTCGGTAAAGTTATAAATTTCACCATTAAAAATAATAGTGTGACGTCCGTTTGCACTATGCATTGGCTGATCGGCAAAGCTGGTGAGATCTAAAATAGATAGGCGCCCGTGCCCCAAGCCCACTGGCCCATGTGTCATCCACCCCCGACTATTTGGCCCGCGAT
>CAZLUF010000122.1:0-4006 GCA_964562645.1 uncultured Candidatus Peribacteria bacterium | reverse complement strand
GTAGTGCTCGTAGGTGGTATGACCCGCATGCCCGCTGTGGTCGCCAAAGTAAAAGAACTCTTTGGCAAGGATCCACACCAGGGTGTAAATCCAGACGAAGTCGTAGCCATTGGTGCCGCTATTCAAGCGGGTGTGCTGGGTGGCGATATCGATAAAGATATTGTGCTAGTAGACGTCACGCCTCTCTCCATGGGTATCGAAACTATGGGCGGAGTAGCTACTAAATTGATCGAGCGTAACAGCAAGATCCCCACCAGCAAGAGCCAAATCTTCTCCACCGCTGCCGATAACCAAACTTCGGTAGAGATCCACGTAGTACAAGGCGAGCGCGAGTTCGCTAAAGACAACAAGAGCCTGGGTCGCTTTATCCTCGATGGCATTCTTTCCGCTCCTCGCGGTATGCCACAGATCGAAGTCACATTCGATTTGGATAGTAACGGTATCCTCTCGGTCCGTGCCAAAGATAAGGGCACCGGCAAGGAGCAGCACATCACTATCCAGGGTTCTACTGGCTTAAGTAAGGATGAGGTAGAAAAGCTCCGCAAAGATGCCGAACTCCACGCCGAAGACGACCGCAAGCAGCGCGAACTCATCGATGCCAAAAACGAGGCCGATGCTCTAATCTTCAACTTAGAAAAGCAAATGCGTGAGCACGATGCCAAGATCAAAGACGAGACGAAGAAAAAAGTGAACACGGCTATCAACGATCTCAAAGATATCTTAAAGAAAGAAGATGCCACGGTTGAGCAGATCAAAAAGGGCACCGAGACACTCGGTACCGAAGCCCAAGAGATCGGCCGCCTGGTATACGAAGAGATCCAAAAAGAGCAGCAGGCCAAAACCGATGCCGCGAACAAAAAAGAGGGCGGTAAAGATGATGGTGTAAAAGATGCTGAGGTCGTAGACGATAAAAAATAAACGCCTGACTCTGTAAGCGAAAATCCCTGCCTCGGCGGGGATTTTTTTGACTATTTAAATATACATGTTATAAAAGCAATATGGACCGAACTCTGATGCATCGAAAGTTTTTTGAGCAAATGGACCGAGTTCGCGATGATACCACCCAAGCGCTACTCGAAGTCATAAGAAGACAGGAGACTGTGAATCAGCAGGTTCGCGCATTGTTTTTAAGCGGTGATAACGCCTTTCTTGTAGGCAACCAACTATTAGCCATGCCGGAGTTACAAGTGTGCTGGCCTCGCTTTAAGCTTGGGGATCACACTCGGGCTTCCATCATCCGATTATTAGAGAAGGAGCTACTAACACCTGCAGAAATAGAGGCTCGTCGCCAGGCGACCATCGACCGCGTGGCCACCGAGGCACGATCGCGCATGCAACGACGTCTGCAGGTCGCAGATCAACACATGCTTACACCTGCTGATCGCGAACGAGTGCTAAGTATCGCCATAGAGTGTCGAACACTACCTCGACAGAGAATCAGCCATATTCAATTAGCCGAGCGTCTTACTAGTGTTTTTGGTCGAGAATTTACCTCTAGCCAAGCACGCGCTGCACTGAAAAACAGCTTGCGCCTGTGGCGAACGGGCAAGCTGTCTTTGAGTTCAAATGTCGCGCGAGAATACCTTCGAACAGAACAAAACTGATTTAGCGCTTCATCGGTTCATTTAAAGCTTTCATCACTGGTCCACCATTACCACTATCGCCACCAGAAGCACCGCTGGTGCCATAGGTAACTGTAAGAGTGGTAGTAGCATCGGCCTTTTGAGTTTCGGGGTCGTAGTTCCAACCATCCATGGAGGTCATAATGTTCACACTGCTCATGTTCTTGAGCTTTTCGCCGAGCAGTTTTTCGAACACTACCTTGCGCTTATCGAGCTTACTGCGAAGCTCATCGATGAGCGAGAGTTCGTAGGCTTGGGTATCTTGCATGCGAGCATCCCAGTTGACGCCACAGTTCTGATCTTCGGCAGCACTGGCCACACGTGCGCTCGCCGCGATATTGCTGAATCGAACCGTAAATTGCACGTTACCACTGAACTTACTGGTCATCGCCCCGTTCTCGTAATAGGGCGAAATGGTAAGACCACCACCACGACGCACGCGTGCATCGCTACCTGCGGCCGTACGTAAGACCTGGGTAATTTGGCCGATAGTAGCCTTAACCTCGTTACGATCTTTGAGTGGGCCAGTATCGCAGTAGGCTGTCATGGTGACGTAATCGGGAGCTACTTCGCGCATAACCGACACATCAATGGTGACACTGCCAGCTGGATTAGGTGGCACAGGCATCATACTGGCCGACATAGGCCCACCAGCTAGCGTAGTGAGCGGTAAACACAGTACGCCAGTGGTAACGAGTGCCGACTGGAGTTGAAAACGAGTGAACATAGAAGGGTAGGGAAGATGTATATTAGTAACTACGAAAAAACAGACAAAAGGTTACAGGTATTACAGTGAATTCAAAACTGCCTTAAGAAACAATCTGTCGTACCTGATCAGTAGTACTTTCAGCAATCTGTTCAACCGTGCGCGGATCTCCGTACACCACATCGGGATTGTTTTTTGCATAAGGCTTGCCCGGTTCTCTATTCACTTGCTGCTCTTTTGAAGTGCTAGGCAAGTTTGCATCTACTACAGCTGAGCGGTATGGATCCTCGGAGCCGTACATCGTTTGCAGTTCGCGATCAGGTGACATAAAAACAACAGAATGGAGTTCAGCGTACCAAGGCTTACAATAAAGGCAAGAATTCCTCACTAAAACTACAAAAAAGAGCACCTCTAAGCGCAGAGGTGCTCCTATCAATCACCAATTACATGCCCTTACTGATGTGCAGAGCCATCTCAACGAGGCGGTTACTGTAACCCCATTCGTTGTCGTACCACGAGAAGGTCTTTAAGAAGTTGGTACCGATTACCTGGGTCATATCGCTATCGATGATGCTGCTGTGTGGGTCGCCTACAATATCTTTGAGTACGATAGGCTTATCTTCCACGCGAAGCACATTCTTGAGCGGACCATTAGCAGCATCGCGGAAGGCCTGATTTACGGCCTCTTTGGTCACTGGCTTTTTGGTTACTACCGTAAGATCGGTAATGGAGCCAGTAGGCGTAGGTACACGAATGGAAGTACCATTGAGCTTGCCAGCGAGTTCTGGGATGACAAGACCAATAGCTTTAGCGGCACCGGTAGTACTTGGCACCATATTCACAGCGGCAGCGCGAGCGCGCCGGAGATCCTTGTGAGGGAGATCGAGCAAGTTCTGGTCGTTGGTGTAACTGTGGATGGTGGTCATAAGACCGTGCTCAATTCCAAACACATCGTTGAGAACTTTGGCCATGGGTGCCAAACAGTTGGTAGTGCAAGAGGCGTTACTGATGATGTGCATGGTCTTAGGATCGTATGTCTCGTGGTTCACTCCAATACAGAGCGTGGCATCCACTTGGTCCTTGGCGGGAGCCGAAATCAGCACCTTTTTGGCACCAGCTTGGAGGTGGAGCGAAGCCCCAGCCTTGTCGATAAAGCGACCCGTACACTCTAGAACTACATCGACACCCAGTTCCTTGTGAGGGAGCTTACTTGGATCTTTTTCGGCAGTGAGACGAATTTTATCGTTACCGACAGTAAAGCCATCGCCAGCCACAACAATCAGCTCGTGATTGCGGCCGTACGTGGAATCAAACTCGAACAAATGTGCCAAGGTGGCAGCATCGGTAAGATCATTAATCAATACCACATCGATCTGATCGGCGTAGCGCTCGCGAATAATGCGCAGTGCCTGGCGACCAATGCGTCCAAATCCGTTAATGGCAAGTTTCATGTTTGGGTTGGGAAGGATTCGGGTCTTAGTATAGCACAAATCGATTATTAAGTCATGCTTGGAGGAATTGTAAGTAATTGGTCATAGTATTTCTTTTCACGACTCAAAAGGATTAGTTGTTTGTCCCTTTCTTGTCTACCAGACTGATTATCGCTGTTATTATAAGTGAGATATTCCCTTTCTTTGTCAGGGCGACAAAGAAAGGGAGAAAGAAAACGCTCCGCCGC
>CAZLUF010000121.1:0-4016 GCA_964562645.1 uncultured Candidatus Peribacteria bacterium | reverse complement strand
GGTGCGCGGGATTCGTCGCCGCGGGTATGCATCTGTCACTGCTGGGCAGCACGGTGTGCGCATTGGTGCCGATAACAAATGGGAGTTCGATGGCACGAGCCAAGTGTTCAGTGGTGGGTATTTAAATTCGGTATACGTTACCGCACTGAGTTCTAACCTCAGCCGCATTACCTCTGGCACCCAGTGGACTTTTTGGCCTGTGCGCAGTGGTATGACATCGCTTTCGACCGACATCACCAACTGGGTTGGTACTGGTTCGGTGAATAACTGGAGCTCCATGACGCTCCAGGGCAGCGTGACACTCACGGGCACTCCAGATATCAACCGCATTGCCGTTAAGGGGAACTATGCCTATCTCTCGGCTGCTTCTAATAGCCGCTTGTATGTTATTGATATCTCTAACCTCGCTGCTCCAACTCGTGTCGCTACATCGTTGTCTTATGGTAGTGAAACATTTGGTTTAGCGATTCGAGGTAACCGTTTGTACGTTGGAACCGATAGTTCAACTCAAGAAGTCGCCGTGTATGATCTTTCGAGTCCGGCCAGCCTTACCTCTGCCAATCTTGTGGCCAGCTACAATATTGCCAGTTCTCCGTTGATTCATGCCTTAGCGTTTAACGGATCAACGTTATTTGTGGGCATGGAAAATTCCGGATCCCAAGCGGAATTGTGGGCGTTTAGTACGTCTTCCGGAGGTACGCTCACGGCGCTGGATTCACTGGAAATTGGAGCCGACGTGAATGATATTTCTATTTATGGCACAGGTGCCTACTTGGCTACCAGTGATTCTTCGTCAGAACTACGCGTGGTGAATATTAGTTCTGGAGCCAATCTCTCTTTTGCCACGAATGGCACTTATAACTTTACAAGTACCGAAGCCGGAAAATCACTTTTTATGAGTGGTACAGCCGCACTCTTGGGTCGCGCGCGTGGTACGGGCATTCAGGAAGTAGTAAAGATCAATACCAAATACGGTGGCGGTAGCCCTCCTGGTGCAGCGTACTATTACGAAGGTAGTGGTGCCGCGCTGGATGTCGATGTCGATTCCACCGGTTGCTACGGATTCATTAGTACTCAGAGCGTGGGTAAGGCTGTGCGAGTCATTAACTTTAAAAACGATACCTTGCCCGAACTCACCTCGTACACTTCTGCTTACGGTCCGGCTCGAGCTATTTACTACGATTACATACGCGATCGTCTCTATGTGGGTACCTCTACATCTTTCCTGATCTTTCAGCCTACGGCTGGTACTGGCCCCTGTACATGAAGCTCACCCGCGTCCGCGATGGCTATGTATTCTTGCTCACGGTGCTGTTCGTGGGAGTTATTGCTTCGGCAGTGGCGATTACTCTTACTATGCTGGGGATAGCCATGGAATCGACATCGCAATCGATTGCACAGTCGATGCAGGCATACGAAAATGCTCGCTCGTGTATCGAACGGGCCCTGCTCGATTTGCGTACCGACCCCACAGCCATGGGTAACAGTACGATTACGTTGCCGATGGGAAACTGTACTTTGAGTAATTATGGTGGCTACGGAAATGCCAACCGCACTATTTGCGCGACGGGTAACTTTAAAAATATCACACGGATGATCGAGGTACAGGTGCGGCGCTTGTATCCTAGTGTGCGTATTGCCATTTGGCGAGATACCACCAGTTTTACCCTATGCAACTAAACCTCCGCACTGCGCGAACGGGTAGTACGTTCATAGAGTTACTGCTTTTTATTGTGATTGTGTCCATGGTGGGTGTCGTGGTGGTCAACTTGCTCTTCCAGGCTACCGAGGCGCGCATTCTGCAGGAGACGCAGGCGCAAGTGGAGCAAAATGGGGCGCAAATTTTGCAGGAAATTTCGGAGGCGATGCATAATGGTTCACGTATTCTCACTCCGTCTGTAGCCGGTCAAACGGGGGCGCTTCTCTCTATTGCCAAAGGAGGATACGAATTCCCGGTGGAATTCAGCTTGAGTGGAGGCTACATAGTTAAATCGGAAGCAGGTACGAATAACTACATCAGTACAGGTCTCGGTAGTAGATTTCCAGGTGATTAGTACCGAAGTGGGGGAGGGTGAACAGAGTGTGTTGGTACGGTTTACGGTCTCTAAGATCATTCGGCTCTCGAACACAAGATCGTATTCTCGCGTGTTTGAAGCAATATTTTCACTCTACACCGATACGGCCCTAATGCCCCCTAGGCATAACCGGGTACAAACCGCTATGCTGTATGCCGCGCCCCCGCTTCGCGGCTTTCGTTTGGTGCAGCGCTCTTCGCTCCTCGAATGATTCTTAAACTCCCTCGGTTACGCAGCGGCTCCTCAATGATCGAAATGCTTCTGTTCGTCGCCATTTTAGGTGTGGTGGGAACAGTGATGATTAACTTACTCTTCCAGGCTACTGAAACACGCGTAAACCAAGAGACAGAAGCCGCTGTGGAGCAAAATATTGCCCAGATAGCCCAGCAGCTCAACGATACCATTCGTCAGTCATCCGATTTCATGATGCCAGATAACGTTGGTGATACGAGTGCAGTGCTGGCCTTGCAAAACGATGGTTGCGAGACCACCTCTCCGACTATGTTTGCCCTGAGCGGTGGTGTCATGCAAAAAATTACACGTACAAGCGTGGCAGCTATTAGTAATGATCAAGTGGCAGTGACGAGCCTGTATTTCCGCAATACATCGGCTACCTCGACCGAAAAGAGTGTCTTTGTGCGCTTTACGGTTTCGCGCGTAGTACGTCTAATGGCTCCGCGTACCTACTCCCGAACATTCGAGGGGACATTTTCCCTCTATGTACGCGAAAAAGCCACTTGTACCGTAGATTGCGGCACTATCCTCCCGGGCTGTGATGGGGCCGGCAACTACGTATGGGCAGTGCAAAATGGAAACACCTGTGACATGGTGTCGTTACCACTCAATACCTGTCGTTCTTCCAGCTCATCTAGTGATCCCTGCCTCAGTGCATCTTCCGCAATTGCGCGCGAGTGGCGATGGATTGATCGTGCCCATGCCGCTCTGTGTTGGGTCGATGCCGAACATGGATTCACCATTTGTAGTAGTTCCAGTTCTTCGAGTACCAGTACGAGTTCCTCGGTAGCCAGTAGTACATCTTCGTCGGCGACAAGTACGAGTAGTTCCAGCAGTTCGCCCTGTAGTTCCTCTTCGTCATCAAGTACTTCCGTCTCTAGTTCGTCGGTAGCGCCATCGAGTTCATCCTCTTCTTCCAGTAGTGCCACATCGGCACCGCCCAGTAGCAGTAGTAGTTCCAGTGCTGCTACCACATCATCCCCACCCAGTAGCAGTAGTAGTTCAAGTGCTGCTACCACATCGTCTCCTCCTAGCAGTAGCAGTAGTTCCAGTGCTGCGACAACCTCATCGCCACCCAGCAGTAGCAGCAGCTCTAGTGCCGCTACTACATCGGCCAGTTCGCCTTGCAGTAGTTCCTCTTCCACTACTACCAGCGGCGGTATGCCTATGCCGTTTGGCTTACGTGACTGGAGGTGGGTTATTCGTGTTGATCAGGCTGCTGCCGCCTCGGCACCATCTGTTTCGTCATCGTCTTCACCTTGTAGCTCGTCTTCTAGTAGTTCTTCGGCAGCGACTACTTCATCTGCTTCATCTACTCCAAGCTGTGTAGGCATGTGTATGTGTGGCGATGGTTTCTGTGATCTTAACGAAGACTGTGCCTGCGATTGTCCGTACACTTGCGGCAACTTCTGCTGCGATATGGGCGAAGATTCAGGTAACTGCCCCAGCGATTGTGGTGGTGGCCACCTTGCCTGTGCCTACGTTTGTGCCTGGTAATGCATAGTTTATGTAACAGAGATTTGTTCAGCTTTTTTTGCAGCGTCAAGAGAAATTACTCTACCTTAAGGCGAAAAGGCTTAGAATAGCCGGGTGCTTTTTTAGCACCCCAACTTCCTTCCCAATCTTCTTTTATGTTCTCCCGCCTTAAGCGCGGATTCACGCTCATCGAGCTTTTGCTCGTGATCGGAATCATCGCGATTCTCGCTG
>CAZLUF010000120.1:3425-4031 GCA_964562645.1 uncultured Candidatus Peribacteria bacterium | reverse complement strand
TGGCGCGTACGGTTTGAGTTCTCGGTTGATGGTGGCAAGAGCAGCACTGTGTATCCTGTGGATACTCTAGATTCCGGGCGGGTACTCGAGGCTCTGCAAGCCCTGCCCGATACTCCCAATGTAGGCGATGCCATTGCCAAGCGCATGAAAGAAAAGGGCCTTATTAATGCGCTTTTGCTAGGACAACTGCTACCCTCGTAAAGACTATTTTGTATTTTTCTCCAGGATTGTATGGGAGGTATCGAACCAACTGGCGGCGGAGGTGGACCAAATTGGGATAATACCAATGCAGCTGGCCGCACGAACAAAACTTCCAAAACTGGCAGTGCAAACAGAATTGATGGCGAGAGATCCGAAACGGACGATCAAGTGTCAGAGAATGTCAGTATCCAATCTGCGATGGATCGACTCACGCAGCTCGAGCATATGAACAGTACCTATGGCGAAGCGGGTGCCCATCCCCTGCAAAATGTCGACGCCTCAGCATTTACGCACTTACGAGAAGATTTAGCAGAGTATCCCGATTTACTGGCACGTTTACAGGTAGTCCACGATGTCTGGGCTCATCAGCAAGAAATCAAAAGACTATTATCCGAACGTCGTAAC
>CAZLUF010000120.1:0-3415 GCA_964562645.1 uncultured Candidatus Peribacteria bacterium | reverse complement strand
AGTCGTGCCTGTATCACCCACTATTCCTCTTCCTATTGTCACTCCTCCTACGCAGCCCGAAACTGGTATACCAAGTAGCCCCAGCACCACTGGTGGAGATACTGGCTTTGGTGAGCGCCGCGGAACTGGTCAGGATCAGCAATCCGGCCGCAGGGATCCGAAAGATGAGGAAAAACAGTAACCCTCTGCTCAGTTATATACATTATTAATATTTAGTATATAATATACAAGTTCGCCTTCCACTGCGCGGCCAGCCTGGCCCCGGTGCGGCGAATACTCGCGAGGATTCTGCTATGCCGAACGACCGTAAGAAGTCGGTGTTGCCTCCGGCCGAGTACGTGGCCTTGGCGCTCGTGGCCTTGGCGTTGGCGGGCGGGTTCATCTGGATGATCTACAACTCGTTCCAAAATGCCGGTGCCAAGCCGACGCCGATCAAGCAGAAGCAGTGACCTCCGCCCCGGCCGCCATCGCGCGGCCGGGGCAATTCACAGACAAAGTATTTTAGTCTATAATATAGTGATATGAATGCGGAAAAAATCAAACCACTCGTACAGCCAAATGACTATCTGGCCGCTCTAGTAGAACCTGGAGCGAATTACAAAGAAATTTATCGACAAGCAATCATCACTCTCGAAGTCCAGGAATTGGTGAATTTTATGACGCAAGTAAAGCGAGAAACTGGTACTACTTTTGAATTTTCGGGAGATATGTTTTTTCAGGCACTAGCTGATTGCGTAGGTAAAAAAGACGAAGTTGGTCGCGTAACGGAACAGAAAATTGCCAACCTGTGTGTGGCATTAGTGCAGCGCGATTTTGACCCTATTGTTGTTTCGCATATTGTTCAATTAATGTCGGGCAGGCTTGAACGGGCGACAATTCGAGACATTGTAGCGAGTACTGGTGATGATGTGCATGATCTACTTCTCGCACTAATTAATCCGAAGAGTAATGATCAAACCCGCGATTTGGAGCAAAATCTAAAACGACTCTACCAAGATCGAGAAAAAGAGGCTCGAGCTCTTAAATACGATTTGCACAACAGAAATCCTGACACTCCACCAGATCGTATTCGTATCTTTAATACTTTTATTGACTTGAAGCCACAAGAGCTAGTGGCTATTGATCGGCTGGCCAGCCGACACGGTGGTAGTATTTATAAGATGGCCGTGAGTATCGAAAAGCGCGAAGACCTAGCACAAGTACAAGCGTTCCTAAGAGGCAAAAAAGACCCCGGCTATGCCAGCGCCGAAAAATATTTAATCTCACTCTGCCAATAGCCACTAAGCACTTACTGGCATAGAACACTACTAACCCACCGAACCCTCCATTTCTAATTCAATCAGGCGATTCATTTCGACGGCGTATTCCAACGGCAACTGACGCACAATTGGCTCAATAAAGCCGTTAACAATCATGGCACGAGCTTCGTCTTCACTAATGCCGCGGCTCATTAAATAAAACATATCTTCTTCGCTCAACTTCCCTACCGTCGCTTCGTGGGCGATGGTGACATCGTTGTTGCGAATTTTAATATCGGGGATGGTATCGGTGCGACTGATTTCGTCTAGCAGCAGTGCATCACACTCCACGTTAGCAATGCAATCGTGGGCGTGTGGCGCAATATGCAGTGTGCCGCGGTAAATAGCAGCTCCACCCGATTTACTGATGGATTTAGAAATCACTTTACTGCTGGTATGTGGAGCTAAGTGATACACCTTGGCACCGGTATCTTGCCATTGATCCTTATTGGCAAAGGCAATAGCCATGTGGTCGCAGCGAGCGCCCTCTCCTACCAGCATTGAGCATGGATACAGCATGGTAATGCCGCTGCCCATATTGCCGCCCACCCACTCCATGGTGGCATTTTTTTCGATAATGGCGCGCTTGGTATTGAGGTTATAGGTATCGCGGCTCCAGTTTTCGACCGAGCTATAGCGGCACTTGGCCCCAGGTTTTACAAAGATCTCCACACACCCAGCATGGGGTGCCTGGCTGCCGTATTTTGGTGCACTGCAGCCCTCGATGTAATGCACATCGGCCCCCTCTTCTACTACAATCAACGTGTGCTCAAATTGGCCCATGTTGCGGGCATTCATGCGGAAATACGCCTGCAGCGGATCGGCCACTTTGACGTTTTTAGGGATGTAGAGAAACGTGCCGCCGCTCCATACGGCCCCGTGCAGGGCTGCAAATTTGTGATCGGTATTGGGGACACACTTCATAAAAGACTGTCGCACCAATTCCGGGTGCTCCTTTACGGCCACATCCATATCCAAAAAAATCACACCTAGCTTTTCCCATTCTTCTTTAAGGCGGTGATACACCACCTCGCTCTCGTACTGCGCACCTACCCCGGCCAACATTTTTCGTTCGGCCTCGGGGATACCCAGGCGATCGTACACTTTACGAATATCCTCGGGAACTTCGCCCCAATCTTCGTTAGAACCCAATCCCGTACCAGCCGCCCCCAGTGGCGCGTAGTAGATAATATCGTCTAAATCGAGTGGGCTCAGATCGGCACCCCAGGTTGGTACTGGCTTTTCATTATAGATTTTAAGGCTCTCTAAGCGGTGTTCGAGTAACCAAGCTGGTTCACCCTTGTCGGCACTGATCCGACGCACCAGCGCCTCGCTTACACCCCGTTCTACGCCATCTGTATACGGCGAGGGGTTCGCCGTATCGAAGATCTCGCGCGAGAGGTGGGAGAAGATGGGGTCGGACACGCGGAAAGTGTACACGGAAAACGGAGATGTTTATCAACTTCTTGCCATAAAAAATGTCATGGTGAGGTGTGTGCATGTCTGGTTCGAGATTTAGTACAGGCCTCTCTCTTTGTCTTCCCGAGTAACCACCTCTTTACCCTTCGATACACCCCTCGCGAGGCTCGGTGCACTCAGGGTGACAGAGGTGGTGTACCGAGGGATATTTTGTAAAATCTTTTTTTCGCTAGTTTCGATAATTTTTCAAACTCACCCCTTATCAACGCTTCCTTCTTCGCTTTCGACCATCTCTTCAGCTGCTTTTCACGATTAATAGCCTCGTGGATACTTGAAAACTCAGCAGAATAAACGAGTGCTGCTGGCAAGCGATCAGATGTGAAACTATCCGTAAAATACCCACTCATATGCCGATGCAGGCGTTGCTCCAAGTTACTTGTCACCCCAACATACAGTGAAGTATTAGCACACCGAAGAATATAAACCCAATATGTTTTCATGCATCGAATGTACTGAGTACATTTTTCACGAAAAGAACTGCTCAATTTCTTGTGACTGAGTACTGTATATTTTGGCCTCCTATAAACACAATTCTCGTACTCTCTTACAGTAGAACTTACTTCTCTTTGGGGTCCAATTTGGCCAGTGAGCGCTTGAGATCCATGAATTGCTTAGGAGCCGCATTGTGTGTGCCCTCT
>CAZLUF010000119.1:0-4103 GCA_964562645.1 uncultured Candidatus Peribacteria bacterium | reverse complement strand
CATGTACACAATACCCACCGTGGTCTGGTGCTTGAATTTCTCACCCGTGCGACCATCGAAGAGCTGCACTTTTCCGGAGCGTGGCAAGCCAGCGGCCTCCAAGAAATCGGCAATTGTCTCGGTTGGGATACCGTTGAGAGCTGGAGTGGCGATCTTGATACCCAAAGCGGCACAAGCCCAACCCAAGTGGGTCTCGAGGATCTGACCCACGTTCATACGAGAAGTTACACCGAGCGGGTTTAGGATCACGTCTACTGGCGTACCATCGGCCAAGAACGGCATATCTTCGCGAGGCACAATACGAGCCACCACACCCTTGTTACCGTGGCGACCGGCCATCTTATCACCTACCTGGATCTTACGTGTTTGAGCCACGAATACTTTGATCTGTTTGAGCACACCAGTGGGGAGCTCATCGCCTTCGTTACGATCGAAAATGTGGACATCAACGACCTTACCACCAGCACCGCCTGGGAGACGGAGCGAGCTATCTTTTACGTCTTTAGCCTTATCACCGAAGATAGCCTGGAGCAGACGCTCTTCTGGTGTGAGTTCGGTTTCGCCCTTAGGCGTAATTTTACCGACGAGAATGTCGCCTTCGTGCACAGTGGCACCAATACGAACGATACCGTCTGTACCCAAGTCTTTCAGCTTAGCTTCGCCCACGTTTGGAATATCGCGAGTGACGATTTCTGGCCCGAGTTTGGTGTCGCGGACGTCGGTGACGTACGACTCAATGTGAATAGAATCAAAGTAACCATCTTGTACCACGCGGTTACTGATAATCACGGCATCTTCGAAGTTGTAACCCTCCCAAGACATATAGGCGACCAGCAGGTTTTGACCCAAAGCGAGTTCGCCGTTTTCGACAGCCGAACCATCAGCCAATGGCTGACCACGGCGCAGATGATCACCACGGCTTACGCGTGGGCGCATGTGGAAACAGGTCCCATGGTTACTGCGGGTGAAGGTGTGGAGCTTATACACAGCCTTGCGACCAGAGCGATACACCACCGAGATTTCCTGAGAGTCGGCCGAGGTCACTTCGCCTTCTTCTTCGGCGAGGATAGCGTGACCCGAAGCACGAGCAGCCAAACCTTCGATACCGGTACCAACCAATGGTGCGGCTGGGCGAATGAGTGGCACAGATTGTCGTTGCATGTTCGTACCCATGGAGGCGCGCGTGTTATCGTCGTGCTCCAGGAACGGAATGAGTGAGGTAGAGATACTGAGGATCTGACGTGGCGACACATCGACGTGTGTCACATCGCGCACGTGCGACAAAATTGGTTCACCAGCCTTACGAGCCGATACGCGTGTGGTTGGAATTTCGCGCATGTCGTTGAGCACTGGCTGAGCCTGAGCAATGTTAAGGTGACGTTCCTGTTCGGCATCGACATACACCACTTTGTTCGTGAGGTACGCCTGCACTGGAACTTCGGTCATGTCCTCTTTTTTGAGGACTGAGATGATTTTTTGAGCCAAGCCCTTGGTATCTACACGCTCACCTTCTTTGGCAATCACCTTGCGGCTTTCGCGCACCGTTGTATCGAGAGTGCGACCTACGAGCTTATCGGCATCCATTGGCACGGTGTGCTTTACCTCCTCGTATGGAGTTTCGAGGAAGCCGTACTCGTTAACGCGGGAGAAACCGGCCAAGTGAACTACGAGACCGATGTTTGGACCTTCGGGAGTGGCAATAGGACAGATACGGCCGTAGTGACTGGTGTGTACGTCGCGCACATCGAAGCTCGCGCGCTCGCGGGAAAGACCACCAGGACCCATAGCCGAAAGACGGCGCTTGTGAGCCAGCTCGGAGAGCGGGTTGGTTTGTTCCATGAACTGACTGAGCTGGGAGCTCGCGAAGAACTCGCGCATGGCAGCCGTGATTGGGCGGCAGTTGATCAGCTGAGTTGGAGTAACTGTTTCCAAATCCATCACCGTCATACGATCTTTGACGATACGCTCTGTACGAACCAAACCTACGCGGTACTTGTTTTGGACCAATTCACCTACGCTACGAACGCGGCGGTTACTCAAGTGGTCGATATCGTCGGCGATACCCTGACCATTGTTGAGACGGATGAGCTCGCGGAGGATCGAGACGAAGTCGTCGATCTGGAACACGCGGTGAGCTTCGTCGCTTGGAGTTTTAAGATTGAAGCGGCGGTTGAGTTTGTAACGAGCAATCGAACCCATGTCGTACTTCTTGAAGTCGAAGAACAAAGAATCGATGAGCGACTTAGCGTTCTCGGGCGTGGCCAAATCACCAGGACGAATCTTGCGGTACACGCTCTGGTAGGCATCTTCTACACTGCGCACAGTGTCGCGCTCCAAGGTTGCCAAAATGAAGTCGTGGTTGGCATCGGTTACGTCTTTGAACAGATCCAAGATCTGACTATCGGTTGTGAATCCGAAGACGCCGAGGAGTTGAGTGATTGGAATCTTGCGCTTGCGATCGATCTTGCAGGAGATCACACCACGGCGATCGGTTTCGATTTCGAGCCACACACCGCGCTTGGGGATGATTTTGGCGGCGTGGAACTTGGGGTGATCAGTCATTTTACTGAAGAACACACCAGGTGAACGCACCAATTGGTGCACTACCACGCGCTCGATACCATCGACGATAAAGGTGCCCGACTCGGTCATGAGCGGAATGGAGCCCAAGAAGACATCTTGCTCTTTAATTTCGCCCGTCTCTTTGTTGATGAGCTGCACGTAGCCTTTCATAGCGGCCTCGAAGCTGAGGTTGCGGCGGCGGCAGGTATCGGGGTCGTACTTTGGGGCATCGAAGGTGTGACCAAGCACACGGAGCTCCATTTTCTTGCCAGAGAAGTCGGCGATGGGGCTAATTTCTTCGAGTAGTTCCTTAAGACCATCGGTTAAGAACCACTGGTAGCTCTTAATCTGCATTTCGATGAGCGAAGGCACGTGCGAATCATTGGCGTCTTCCACCAAAGTGATACGACCGTTCTCCACTTTTTTTGGCTGCATGTGCTCGGCCAAACCCTGGAACACAGCAGGCACTCGGCCACCAGCTGGCACAATGTGCGGAATCAGTTTTGGGAGCACGGTTTCGTCTACGTGCATTTGGTAACCCTTACCGGTTGGGCGGGGCTTGCTCACCTGTTTTTTGGCAGGCTTGCGAGCAACTTCCTTTTTGGCGGAAGCGGCTTTTGGAGTTTCCTTCTTCTTGGTAGCCATAACAGTACAAGGAGGGAATGCGGGCAAATATTTTGCCGCACGAAATACCGAACCCAGGTCTCAAAACACAATCGAAAACCACTGGGAAATCCCGGAAATTGTACTCAAAAACTGGTTTTGGGCAATTTTTAGGGGGAACTGAATGGTAATTTATGTTGACTCTTTTTATTTTTATGTTTTAATTAAATTATAATGGCAAGCTTTAAAGAAGTGCGGGCAGATTACCTGGCGGCTGTAGATGGGGAGGCGCCGGATGGATGGGCTGATGATTTGGAATCAAATCTTGGTTTAAGTGGCGTTCCAAATTTACTACGCCTAAATAGAGATTTATATACCAACGGAGGTGATATTGAATCAATTACAGCTGCCGCATTACTTGAAATACGCAACATGCTGCAACCGTTTGGCGTGCCAAGTGAAACAATCAATGATTTATACGTCGATCCATCGGGAATACTGATGGCAAAAATTGATATGCAGCATGTAGAACTTGCTCATTATGTTATTCAACAAACACCGGTAACAGGCATTGATGTTGATCTGCAGGTGAAAGATGTAAATGGAAGGCGCACTCGAAGCTTACCTGCGACAGCCGTACCTTATATCGATGAATTACGTGGATTGCACGTTAGAAATATAGATTCAGATGCAAGGGAAATCATTGTGGCACAAACAAAGAATATACTTTTACAACTCTTGCATCTAGAAGCATGGCGATACGGAAGTGAGGCCACGCTCAGCGATTTTGCTTTCGCCGGATCAAAAAATGGAAAAACTGGCTTAAGAATTATTGGAGCAGATCTAGTGATTCCGAGTGAAATTAGGAATGATAATAATCAGCTACTTAAAGAATATATCAAACGATTTCGTGAGGTTATTAAAACCAGTTGTCCAAG
>CAZLUF010000118.1:0-4106 GCA_964562645.1 uncultured Candidatus Peribacteria bacterium | reverse complement strand
GTACGCGAGCCCGGTAAAACCGATGCTTTTCGGTTGTATGTAGGCCAAGAGGCACTCGGTCGCCACGCAGCCTGCTCATGAAAGTGGCAAAATACACACGCGTTCTCGATGCCGGTAACTCTGTAACGTACTTACCCGATTTCTTCCGGGCGGCCAAAGAGCTCATTACCAAGCGCCGGACCGGTGTGTACAACATGGTGAACGATGGCTTACTTTCGCCGTATGAGGCAATGCTTAAATATAAGGAGATCGTTGATCCCACACATACTTTTGAAAAATTGGAGGTGGCACAATTGGGTGAAGTAGCTAAAGCTGGCCGTAGTAACTGCCGTCTCTCTAATGCCAAGCTCAAGGCCGAGGGTATCGATATGCTCTCTGCTGAGGCGGCCTTGGCCGAGGCGCTTACCCAATTAGCCCAGACGAAGTAGTCAGGCTTAATCGTTGATAAAAAGTACCGTATCTGGTCTTGCTATATTTAAAAAAAACCTTTATACTTAGACTCTCTAATAATTTTACAGACGCATTATGCCATCGACAAAGCGTCAGCTCCTGGAGCAACTGTATCGCACCACGTTCGAGCTTGGTCGGCTCATGCGTCAGCGCATGATCGAAAATGCCAATGAGTGTGTAAACCCTATTCAGGTTCATGCACTGCTTTTAATTGAGCAGCAGCCATCGCTCAATATGACGCAACTGGCTAAAAGCCTACACATGACCTCGCCGTCGGCAACTGCCTTAGTTAACCGTTTAACACGGCAGAGTTTGGTTGCGCGCCGTCACGATCGATTGAATCGTAAATTAGTGCGTTTAACGCTCACGCCGGCTGGTCGCCGTATGATTCAGCATATGGATGAGCTGCATGCCAAAATTGTCAATGATATGTTCGGTCATTTGGACGAACAGCAATTGAAATCACTCATTACCTTGCACCACGCCATGCTCAGTGGTGCGCCTTCTACCTCGACTTCCCTCTAATTTTTATGAAGATCTTCTCTTTCCCTCGCCGCCGCCCAAAGACTACCGCGGCTATTGTGCTCGGTGTTGTGCTGGTGGGCCTGGGTGTATCTCGCGCCTTTTCTCCTAAGCAGCCCGAATACGTAACTGCCACAGCCAAGGTTATGGATATTAGGCAGACGGTTGAGGCAGTTGGGACTGTGGTTTCTGAGCGAGAGCTTGAACTGCGCTTTTCTGGAGTGGGTGTGGTGTCGCAAGTGTTTGTGCGCGAAGGCGATCGTGTCCAGCCAGGCCAAAAGTTAGCGCAATTACGCGCTGGCAGCCTAGGGGCTTCGGTGGCTGCGCAGGCAGCAGCATTGGAGCAGGCTAAAATTGAATTGAAAGCATTAGAGCAGGGGAATCGACCCGAAGATATTGCTATTTCTGAGGCACAAGTGCTGAACCGCCAGGCACAGCTCGATAGTGCTAAAACCACGCTCAAGAACTCCGAGGATTCGGTTCAACAGTCGGAATCGAAGCTGGCTGCTCTAAAGCAGGAAGCGAACACCACACTCTCGGGCCAAATCGCCACAGCTGAGGCCACGTTCCAGCAGCAGGCGGTTTCGGTTCAAAATGCACTGGTGACGATCGATGAAGTGTTTAGCAATGTGAATGTGGCCGATGCCGTGCGCAAGTTTCGTCAGGCCGAAGACGTCGCTATCTTGGCGCAGAAGCGCGATGCGCTAGCTGCCATTACACAGTTACAGACGCAGGTTTCGTCTGTTACCGATTACCAGCTTGCACTTAAGTCTTTAGCTAAGGCTCAAACGGCATTGCAGCAGTCTTCAACTGCCGTGAACAATGCCTATAATTTGGTTCGTTCACTCGAGGAGACGGTAATGTTCTCACTCAGTGATCGTGAAAACTTCAGCAACAAACTAGAGACGTCGCGTACTCAAGTGCAATCCGCACTTGCCGCGCTGAGCTCGGCCTACTCCGGATTGCAATCTTCGGCAGCCACGTACGACACGCGTATTGTCACCGAAGAATCCAGCCTATCGGCTTCTAAGAGTGCTCGCGATCGCGCAAAGTCCGAAATTCTTACCTTTGAAACGGCCCTGCGCACCGAGCAAGCTGCTTTAGCCCTTAAAAAGGCTGGGGCACGCCAGACCGATATTGAGTCTGCACGCGCTCGTGTACGCGCAGCTCAAGCCAACGTAGCTCGTGTATCCGCTGATTACGGCGATACGATTCTGCGGGCCCCAATTGCGGGTACCGTGACAGCTGTGAACATCCGTATTGGCGAATCGTTGCCAGTGGGAGCAGCGGTAACACTGCTGGGCGACTCGCCCTACCGTGTGGAGCTCTTTGCTTCCGAGGTCGATATCCCCAAAGTCCAGCGCACACAGTCGGGCTCCATCGAGCTCGATGCCTACCGTGGTCAAAATATTGCACTCACTGTTGGCGAGGTTGATCCCTCGGCCACCAACGTCGATGGTGTAAATAAGTACCGCGTAAAACTCGATTTCATTACACCTCCACAAGGCCTCAAAATTGGTATGTCTGGTGATGCCGAAATTGTTACCGGTAAGCGGGCTCAGGTGTTGGCAGTGCCACGTCGTGCTGTGCTTGATCGTCCCGATGGCACCTTGTACGTGCGTGTTATTCAGTCTGGTAAAGATCCAGAGGAGCGCACAGTCACTATTGGAATGGAAGGGCAGAGTGGAGATGTGGAAGTACTCTCTGGCCTTAAAGATGGCGAAACGGTGATTGTTCTCACCAAGAAATAACATGGTACAAAGCCGCATTACCACCAGCACGCGCAGCTCCTCGGTGCCCACCCCGGCTACCGAGGCGCCGCTCATGGAGCTCCGCAAGTTATCGAAATCGTACTTTAATGAAGGCGTGGCTACACCAGTACTGTTCGACATCAACTTGCAGATTCGCCGCGGCGAGTTCGTGGCCATTATGGGCCCCTCGGGTTCTGGCAAATCGACACTCATGCACATTTTGGGTTTCCTCGATGGTCATACCGCAGGCGACTACCTGTTCCAGGGCCAAGCGACTGCCACTCTCGATGACGATGCCCTGGCCGAAATCCGAGCTACACGCGTGAGTTTTGTCTTTCAGTCGTTTAACTTACTCCCGCGTACAACTGTGAAGCAGAATGTCATGCTGCCGTTGCTGTACCATCCAACCATTCAATTAGCAGAGCGCGAAACGCGCACAATGAAGGCCATTGAAACTGTGGGATTAGGCACACGTGCCAATTACCTGAGTGGCCAGCTTTCGGGAGGTCAGAAACAGCGCGTGGCTATTGCCAGAGCACTCGTAACAGATCCAGACGTGAGTTTTGCCGATGAACCAACTGGAGGCCTAGGTTCTCAATCTGGAATTGCCGTAATGCAGGCTCTGCAGGCATTACATGCGCAAGGACACACTATTATTCTAGTGACACACGAGCGCACAACTGCCGAACATGCTGAACGCATCATTCGTTTGCGCGATGGCAAAATCGAAAGTGATACGCGCGATTTCGTTCGTGTTTTTGCTGCTTCCACTGCCGAACTCAAGTAATGCGCTTACGCGATACACTCCAGTCGGCGGTGTTTGGAGTGACGGTCAACAAACGTCGCTCGCTGCTCACCATGCTCGGTATCATTATTGGTATTGCTGCCGTGGTGCTTATGAGTGCTATTGGCGAAAGTATGAAGGGTGTTATTTTAAGCCAGATCAGTAGCTTGGGGCCAAAGAGCATGGTGATCTTCCCTGGTCAGCAGGAAGGTGGACCGAATGCCGTGGCAACTGGTTACGATAGCCTCACTTTCGAAGACTACGAACGCTTACGTCAGCTCACCACCATCGAAACAGTTGCGCCAGTTATCTTTATTCCAGGCCGCGTAACGTACGGTAACGAAGAGTCGAGTTCCCGAGTTTTTGGTGTGCTACCTGAATTCTTCCAGAACCAGAATATTTTTACTGCCCAAGGTCGTCTACTTGAGCAGTCGGATATCGATGGTGCAAAGTACGTAGCCGTCTTAGGCCCCGATGCCGCCGACAAGCTCTTTGGATCACTCGATCCGGTAGGCAAGCGTTTTAAAATAGGGGATCGCAGCTACACAGTGATTGGTATTACAAAGCCGCTTGGTTCGCAATTTTTCCAAAACGCCGAT
>CAZLUF010000117.1:0-4148 GCA_964562645.1 uncultured Candidatus Peribacteria bacterium | reverse complement strand
TGAGTCTCACAACTAACAATAGCGCACCAATTGCTTATTGCTTGGGTGCGTTTTTTCTTTTACAATTTTTAGCATAACCATAACGAGGTACTGTTGCTTTGGTGAGATTACCTGTTCCCGGTTCAGATGATGGTACATGGGGTGACATACTCAATGATTTTTTGAAGGTTGCTCACAATAGCGACGGCAGTTTAAAAGCTAGTGCGTTTGCCAGTAAAGCCGAAGATAGTTCGGTCGTACACATAACGAGCGATGAAACGATTGCCGGTATAAAAACCTTCGAAAGTTCGCCCCTGATTCCCGCGCCGTCTTCCGCAAACCAAGCCGCCCATAAATCTTATGTCGATACCGCCATTGCCACTCACGAGAGCGACACAACCAATGTACATGGCATAGCCGATACTTCAACTCTCTATCGCCAAGGCGGAACCGATGTAGCCCTAGCCGATGGCGGTACGGGGGCAAGTACGGCTAGCGCTGCACGAACAAATCTTGGACTTGCCACTATCGCAGCTTCTGCCTCGGCGGCAGATTTAACGACCGGTATTTTGCCACGGGCACGAGTCGCTGGCATACGACCACTCCGAACTATTGCCATCGGCGACTCAATCACCCAATCAAGCTCCGATATGAGCGCTAATTTGTTTGGCAACTCTTGGTTCACTCACCTCTGCGGCCTGTCCGGCGGACGCCTGCAAATGGTGCGAAATGCCGGTATATCTGGTCACTCAACAACACAAATGGTTGCGCGATTTGCCACTGATGTTGCAGCTTATTCTCCCGACTTGGTGATCATTTTTGGCGGCACAAATGACACGCTCGATGGCAGCAATAAGCCAACGACGACAGCTAGCAATATCAAAAGCATGGTTGCTTCCACACTCGCACTCGGCGCCCTACCGGTCTTGTGCACTATCCCTCCTAGGGGCATCTATGGTAATGCGATAGATGCAACCGTTCGGCTTAAAACTATGACTATTAATCATTGGATTAGGCGCTATGCTGCTCAGCAGGGCTTACCCATGATCGACTTCTATGCCCTGCTTACCGATCCCTCGGGCACGTATCTCAGTGGCTACACTGGTGACGGTGTGCATCCAACCCCGGTCGTGCAACGGCCCAGGGGCAAACCCGCTTGGATGGAAATTAGCAGCCGAGTAGCACTCCCACATGCTCATTTGTATATACCTTATGATGACGGCGATCCCACCAGTTTGCTCAATAACTGTTTACTGCAGTCAGCATCCGGTGGCGTCCCAACCGGCTGGACCAGTTATGGCGCCACTACTGCTAACCTTACTCAGACCACGGCGGCTAAAACCGGCTTTAACGGTAACGCCTGGACTACGACACGCACCGATAATAATGTACGCTATGCATATCGTTCAACTAGCAGCGGTTATTCTATTGGCGATCAAATAGCGACGGTGTTTAAATGCCAGATTGAATCAGCCGATGCTTCAAATGCTATACACACGTTCAGGATAAAAACTAACGGTTCTGTGCCTGACAGCCCCGTACAAGTTTCGCTGACCGTAGATACCGCTGGCGTATATGTCTACTACACTGAATTCACAGTTCCGACCGGTACGACCAGTATTGAATTTCAAATGAACAATTCAGGCAATGCCGCAACGACCATTGGACAAATTGGACTGTTTAACCTGACCACCTTGGGCGTTAACGGCGCACTGTAGGCCCCTATACCGACCAAGCTGAACATGCTATAGTTAAAAAAGCAAAGAATCATGGAGGGGATTTAAATGCCAGATATTGGCTTACCAGAACTGCTCATTATTTTAGTAATACTGCTTCTATTGTTTGGCAGCACTAAGCTACCAAAACTTGCCCGAAGTATCGGTGAATCAGCAGGCGAGCTCAAAAAAGGCTTTGACCGCGGTGCACCCGATGATGATAAGAAAACCGACAAAAAAGACGACAAAAAGTCTTAAGTTAGCTTCGTTTGGCTTTACTTGGGGGGTGTAAGTTTGAGCAAACACATAGCAGATGAAAAGCGACCTTTCGCTGAACATGTCCATGAACTGCGCGGGCGTCTGTTTAAAGTTGTTGCCACCCTCGTCGTTGCAAGTAGTGCTGGCTACTTTATCCACGAAAAACTCCTCCATATACTCCAAAAGCCCCTCAATCAAACACTGTTTTACACCTCACCGACCGGTGGGTTAAACTTCGTGTTTAAACTGTGCTTTCTGTTTGGATTCGTCTTTACAATCCCGGTGTTGGTATACCAAGTCAGTAAATTTTTAGCCCCGGTCATCAAGCGCAAAACCAATCATATGTTTGTGAGCCTCATGTGCTGGTCGTCAATTCTAGCTGCAAGCGGTATTGTATTTGCCTACTATGTAAGCCTGCCCGGAGCGCTAAAATTTTTGACTAATTTTGGCGGCAAAGACATCCAGTCACTCATTACAGCCGATGAATATTTTAATTTTGCAGTCGCTTACCTACTTGGCTATGCGCTGCTTTTTCAATTGCCCTTAATTATTCTGTTTATCAACCGAATTAAACCTCTCAAACCAATCAAGATGCTCAAAGCCCAACGCTATATCATCCTGGGCAGTTTTGTTATGGCCCGACCCGATCAATCAGGCGATCATGGCTTCGCCAGCAATTGTGTTTTACCAACTCGCCATCCTTATGGTGTGGATTATTAATCGTAATCATAAACAGCCTATACGACAGGCACAACCAACACTCTCTCGACCAGTCTCAATCTCCCGGTATGTTGTGCCCGAGACAGGAGTCGGAGCTTCGACGCAAACACACCCTATCAAAAGACAATTCCAGGATGTTATTGCCGCTAAGCAATCAACTACGGCAATACTGCGTCCAGCGCAAGCCCAAAAAACCAGTGAACAACTTTCTGCAAAACCAGTTTTTGTGGCCAATCGGCCCGTTATAGACATGGTAATCAAACACCGAAGTCAACCCTTGGTGCAATAAGCATAAGCGCATTGCGTTTAGGTGTATTTTTTCGTAGAGTAGTAAGTAGACAAAACGAGGTGACATACCATGGTACGATTACCGGTCCCAGGTTCTGATGATGGCGTATGGGGAGAAATGCTCAACCAATTTCTTAAAGTTGCTCATAACAGCGACGGCACACTAAAGGAAAGCGCCTCAATTGCAGCTAAAGCGAGCGACTCAGCCGTAGTCCACCTCAGCGGTGATGAAACTATCGAAGGAGTTAAAACATTTAGCGCCGCTCCCACGACTCCATCGCCCACGAACGGAACCGATGCAGCCAACAAAGCCTACGTTGATTCGGCAATCAACACCCACGCTTCAGCTACCGATCCGCACGGTGACCGCGCCTATGCCCTAACTCTCGTCGATGCACGCAGCACTTTCAGCAATGCTAACGCCGCTCTTGCCAGTTCTGTTCGCTACGTGGCCCAAATCGGCACCATGTCAGCCGCCCGCACCGTCACACTGCCAGCCGCCAATGCCGTAACTGCTGGACACGAACTTATTATCACCGACGAATCGGGCACAGTAACTGCAAGTAATCGTATAATTATCACCGCTGCTGGTTCCGACACTCTTCAGGGCAGCAAAACCAGCCTGTACCTCGCACAGCCATTTGCAAGCACACGTATACGTTCAGACGGAACTTCTAAATGGACGGTCGTCCAACCAACTTCACTTTCTCCACAAGTATCTTTGGAGCCATTTTTCCGTAAGCTGGCTAACGCCTCGTCTGCTGCAGTTAATATCATGTACTTGGGCGACTCAATATCCGAAGGCCAAGGCAGCGCGTCAAATGCCACCCTAACCGGACGCTGGATCCAACGTTTTAACGATGAGCTTCGTCGTATTGCCCAGCCTGCCGGAGTTACTGGCGGACGCGGCTATGTGCCAGCCTACTACGACATCAATAGCACTACCTATCCCGCCGCTACAGTGGGTTTTGCTCGCTCAGGCACGATAACCTTAGATGCCGTCAAGGGACTTGGTCGACGAGCCGCTCAGCTTGGGGCCAGTGGCACCCTAACTATCACCGTAAACTGCTCGTCTTTCGACGTCGTGTTTCGGCGTGATACCGGCGGAAATTCTGGTGTGTTTAGTGTGACAGTTGACTCGGGTTCAGCGACAAACATCGATACGACTTCGAGCCCCTATACCCATGG
>CAZLUF010000116.1:0-4254 GCA_964562645.1 uncultured Candidatus Peribacteria bacterium | reverse complement strand
GGCGCGAGCGCTGCATAGCACCATGGTACAGGGGCACCGATAAAAACTCCTGCCATTTTAGGCGGACTTAGCCTCGGCCGCGGCGGTACCTGCCACCCAGCCAGTGGACCAGCAGATTTGTAAACTGAACCCGCCAGAGGGGCGATCGAAATCTAATATATCTCCGGCTAACCATAAGTTCTTGTAGAGCTTGGAGCGCATTGTCTTAAAATCTACTTCGCTCAGTAGCACTCCCCCGCCAGTTACAATCGCCTTATCTGCACCGAGTAAGCCCGCAACATGCATAGGCATGGCTTTGAGGATACGCACAAAATCCAAACGCTGATCACGCGTGAGTTGATGCAACGGTGTGTCGCCATTGAGATTGGCTAATGCTAAAAGTATGTGACCCAAGCGCGGCTGCACCAAATCACCAATATGATTTTTGAGCATCTTATTTTTACCACGCTCAAAGTGTGCCAACACACGTACATCCAGCGCACCCAGGTCTTCACCGGGGAAGAGATCGAGCCGCAGTTCGACCGGACCTTCTTTAAGAAGTTCACCGATTGTTTTACTCATATTGAGTACCAGTGGCCCACTGAGACCGGTGTGTGTAAAAAGCATTTTGCCCTTGAGTACCGCCTGTTTTGCCTGGGCCTGGTAAGCCGTGAGTTGAACCCCAAGCAAACTAATACCCGAGAGCTGCTCCACCCATGGATCTTTAAGGGTAATGGGCACCAGAGCAGGATCTGGCTCCACGATGGTGTGACCGAGCTTTTTGAGCCACACAAAGCCATCGCCCGTAGAACCGGTTTCGGGCCGCGATTTTCCACCAGTGGCCACAATGTAGTGACTAGCTACCACCTCGTGATCATCGAGTGTTATGGCCGCGATGCGCTCACCTTCGGCCTTGATCCCCCGCACTGGTGAATAGGCCTGCACCGTAACCCCGTGCTCACGCAGGTAAGCGATCATCAGTTTTTGTACATCTTCGGCCTTATCGCTCACTGGGAACGCGCGCTGCTCGGCCTCGACCTTAATAGGTAATCCCCGCTGTGTAAAAAAATCCATGGTGGCCTGCACATCAAACTGCGCAAAGGTCGAAAACAGTGCTTTGCCCTTGCGACCATACTTGGCAGTGAGGAGGTGGGTGTTGAATTCAGCATTACAAATATTACAACGACCACCGCCTGTAATGAGGAGTTTTTTACCGAGCCCGGCATTTTTTTCTAACAGTAAAACACGTGCGCCACGTTCGGCCGCTCGGCCGGCGGCCATCATGCCGGCTGGGCCACCGCCCACTACCACTACATCGTACTGCTGATCTGCCATTGGGCGCAGCATAGCACGAACAAGGCTACAGCTAGAGGCTTTTACAACCTAAAAACCTACCAGGCTCTGGATCTTTTCGGTGGTAATCACGCGATCAAAGCGGCGGCCACCCAAAAAGAGTGTGGGGATTTTAATGGTACGAATTCGCTCCTCTACCAACTGTCGTTGCTCGCTTAGGGCAGCCGCGACATCCGCCGATGCAGCCAGAGTTTCGATGCGCTCAATTTCGGCTCCGTTGTACCCAATCTTTTGTAATAGGCCTGGCAGCATGGCCCGTACTTCTGCCTCGGTACTACCGACGTTGATCTTCGTTTGGAGATCTGTGCCGCTCTCGAGATCGCCCGCAAAGAGTTCATCGAGCAGGCGCCAGTCGCCCGGTACGGGCGAGCCCATCAATGGCACCAGTTTTGTAGCCTCGATGTACTGAGCCAATAGCACGGAGTGTGGAAACTTGCTCGTGCCATCGGGCAAGATAATGGGATACAGAATATACGAGAGGTTCACACGTTGCCCTGCCCCTGCTGCCTGCATGTTCTGCGTGAGTTTTTTACAGAACTTACAACTGGGATCAATGACTTCTAGAGCATAGGGTTTCGCCGCATCGCGCGGGGCCATAAACGTGGCCGTGCTCGCGAGGAACTCGCTGGGCTCCCAGCTGCGCAAGCGATCTGGCACGCGGCTGAGAGTCATGGCCAAATCGGCTACAGGATTAATGGCCCATTCGCCCATTCGGCCTTCGCGAATGGCTTGCATAAGCCCTAAAGACTCCTGCTCTATACCGCACGCCTCGCCCGAGAGCGAACAAGACTCACTGCTTTTTGGGTTACACGAATCGTAGACCCATAAATTTAAACCTGTCATAGCTACCGACCACAAACTCCAAATACTCAGCAGTACAAATACAAACGATAGGACATCGATCCAGCGGTTGAGAAACCGAGCAAACTTGGGGTGGCTCACCACATAACGACCGATCAATCGGCCTTTCACCTCCTCACCAAAACTGATGTCGCAAGGGCGCAGTGTTACTCGGCGCACCACGCAGTGCCAGGCCTTAGCCACCAGCGGCCGGTACGAAGCCGAAAAAATGGCCAAGATACAAAAGACAATGAACGAGGCAATGCAGAACATGACTTACAGAGTGGTAAGAATCGTCTGGAGTGTGCGACACACATGCTCCACTTGGGCGGAGGTATTATAGAGACCAAGTGAGACGCGAACTAACGGCGGTACCTTGAGTGTGTGCTGCAAGTACGCGTGGCAGCAAAAGTGCCCACTGCGGCACATAATGTGCTGCTGATCGAAATAGACCGCTAGGCGGTGGCTATCGAGTCCTTCTACCCAAAAACTCACAATGGGGCTCGCAGCCGTATTGATGAGATGCACGCGGGGCATGGTTTTCAGATTCGCAAAGAGCAATTCAGACATGCGCGCCTCCTCTGCCCTGGCGACACCTTGTGTTTTGAGCCAATCCATAGCGGCCTTGAGCCCAGCTATACCACCCCAGTTCTGTAACCCTGGCTCTAAGATACTGTGCGCATCTTCGGGCTTCGTCATAAGCGTGTAATCTCCCGGGCGAACATCATCCACCGTTCCACCGCCAATAAAAAAAGGCTGCAAGCGAGCCAGGAGCGACCGCTTGATAATAATAAAGCCAATACTAGGCCCATACATTTTATGACCCGAACCGAACGCCGCATCAAAATCGGTCGTCTGGAGTGTTGTGACATCGTGTGCAAAGCTCTGTGCAGCATCGACAAGTAACACACCATTGGCTGCATGCACGTCGCGCGCCAGCTCAGGCAAATTTTTTGTAGAGCGACCATCGATGTTCGAAACCCCCTGTGTCACTACCACAGCATTCTGCAGATCACTGGCCTGGTATTCCAGGCTGCCATCGGCTCGGCGTGTGAGTACTGTACGTGCTTTGCCCATGCGCTCTGCCCACGTGAGCGTGGGTAAAAATACGGAGTTGTGTTCGGTGATGGAAGTTGCAATGCGATCGAAGCCTGTACCTGGCAACTGTTGCAGCACTAAATTGAGCCCGTAAGTGGTGTTGAGCGTAAACGCCACAACGTAATCGCGTGGTGATTTACCGGCTAATTCTAACAATCCCTCACGCGCCGCTGTTACCACACTATCAACCTCCTGCCCCCACTTGTACTTTACCCGTCCGCCACAGGCGTTATGAGCTATGCTGTGTGCTGTCTCAGCTTCGATCACACAACTCGGCTTGAGTGTTTGGCAAGCCGAATCAAAGTAGTACTGATCGGCAGGTACAAATCCAAAATCACCAACAGACGTGCTGGCCTTTGCTGCCGATGGTTCGCGACGAAAGAACATACATCCAAGAGTATACACCTAAGATTAAGGACAAATTAAAATCAAACAATCGGCCCACAAGCCTTAGTTACTTTGGCACGCGGAGAGACTATTCTGTAATTCAGACAATAATCACTTTTCTTTAATAAGAGCTCGAATGAACTCTATTGTCACTTTTGTCCGGTGACAAAAGTAACACCCTAAAGGGACTGCACTGTCAGCCACTCATCTGCGCTTCGCTGGATTCGAGAGCTGACAGTTGGGTGCAAAACCACCTGCGCACTTCAATTCCCTTTCTTTGTCAGGGCGACAAAGAAAGGGAGAAAGAAAACGCTCCGCCGCCAACACCCACTCCGCCCGGCTCTGGGTCTCCTCGTCACTGCTATCCCTCGGCTACGCTCGGTATGACATGTCGTGGTGAGCCCTTCGGCAAGCTCAGGACAGGCTCATCGAACCACACCCCCTCCGCCTTCGTTTGACTTCACTTCGTTACGCCGAACTACGGACGGACAAGCGTGGCGGCGGTACCACCCGCTTTGTACCAAGTATTAACCTACATACTTATTTACATACTTTTTACTTCAGGGGAGGCGTCCAAAAACCTGAGCCTGTGGTGAG
>CAZLUF010000115.1:0-4258 GCA_964562645.1 uncultured Candidatus Peribacteria bacterium | reverse complement strand
GATCACTTCCAGAGCCTTGAGTGCCATTTCTGGCGACAGAAAAGCCCCGTCGGGTCGAGTACCACGCACCCAGTCGATGAAAACTTGTTGTTCGTTCGCAAAGATTTCGATTGGCGATAGCGTTGGACAATCGGTCACCAACTGATCATTGATTCGCAACCCTTGCGCTCCAAACTCCAGCTCATCACCATCGGTGAAGATGGCTTTGTAGCCGTGAGTAAAAGCACCATCGAATTCTTCGCAAGCACCCACATCACAAACGATCTCGGTCTTGCCGGCAAACAAAGTAAATCTTGCCCGCTGCGAGAGTTCGGAGTATTGCCAGATTCGATCCAGCCTGCCTCCAACGATCATGAGTGCAGATTTCAGCGAAGCGAAGAAGTGTATGTCGTGAATTCCCAGATCCGTCAGGAACCCACCACGAGCCTCCATGTCATTAAGATCCAGCACTCGTGACCACGGCACCCAGCGCCGCATCTCTAAACGTTTCAGTTCCTTGCCCGACAAAATCATGTCACGCAAGTAACCAAACTCTGGAATGGCTGAGAGAACCTGTGCAACACCAAGCTTGACTCCTCGCTCGCTGCTCAATTGAATGAGATTGCGCGCTTCGGCAGAAGTGGAGGTAGCAGGCTTCTCGATCAGACAGTGTTTACCTGCCATCATGACAGCACGAGCATCTTGATAGTGCATTGTCGTTGGTGAGCAGACAATCACGCCTGCACAATCCGCCTTGAGAGCGGACCCAATTTCCTGACTGGTAACGATACCTTCCACATCGAGTACTGGCCCTGGAACACCAGGCATCCAATTGAACTCGAGACTAGAAAGATCTCCACCGAGAATTCCCGGCTTTCGAGCCGTGTAAGAAGCAAGCATGTTTTGACCATGTGCAATGGCCCGAACGTGCTGCATTCCCGCACTACCCATTCGGAGAATCCCAAACTTGAACGCATCGGCTTTGGCTTGCGCATTGAGCGCGAGTTTCGTCGACATCTTTCGACTCCTGTTTTGACAAAGATCGTGTATCCTCCGCGAAATTACGGAAGCCCAAGCATAGTAAAGATTAATTGACATGTGTCAAAGAATCTTGGTTGGCACTACAAATACTTGGCCTTGTTCTGGTTGTGTTCGTCGTTTGTCACTGCGTAGTGGATCCGCCCAGCGGAATCGTGGAGGTAGTACCAATACTGGCTTTCCTGTGGAGCTAATGTGGCTTCTATGCTCGAAAGGCTGGGGCTGGCAATGGGCCCGGGTGGTAAGCCATGCTCCGTCCGTAAGTTATAGGGCGAATCGACTTCTAAATCGGTTTTGGTGAGGGCCTCACCAGGCTTGTTAATAATGTAACGGACGGCGGCATCTACACCGAGTAGCACTTTGTTATCTAAGCGCTTCCAAAGGATCCCGGCCACAAATGCCCGCTCCTCGTCGTGGCGCGATTCCTCTTCTACCAGTGAGGCCATAGTGACAATTTGGTGCAAGCTGCGGGAGGACTCGGCAATTTCGGTACGATACTTTTGCACCACCCGTTTTTCGAACGTCTGCAGCATACGCTCCAAAAATTCTTTGGGTTCAAAGTTCCCGGCTGTTACAAAGTAAGTATCGGGAAACAAATACCCCTCTAACTGTCCGCCACGTTCGGCCAAGCTAGATCCGCTCGGTACAAAGCTAAAGCGCGAAAAATCACAGGTTTGAGCACACTCAATTAACTGCCCGGGTCTGATGAGTTTTTTAGAAGCCAATAGAGTATCAATATCTTGTACGGTGTATCCCTCGGGCACTGTAACCGCCACTTCTTCTGCCAAGCCTTTATGTAGCACTTCTAGTACTTCGGCAGCAGACATAGAGGGCTGCAAATAGAACTGGCCAGCCTGTAAACTCGCTTGTTTAGCCTGGAACCGAGTAAATAAACGAAAAGCCAGAGCCGATCGAATAATCCCCTCTTTTTCTAAGAGGGTACTAATGGCATGTACCGACATGCCTTTTTCGATTGCGATGGCCACCTTAGTGGCATCGCCACTCACCGGCTGCAACGACAAACGGTACCAACCAAATACTACGATTAGTACCACTGTGCCAATTAGCCCAAGACGACGCCACATAGTTACTGCTGGTCACCTGTTGGTAAACCCATATCGCCCATAATCGCCTGCATTTCTTCGGCGGCGATCACCTGAGCCTTTTTCATGGCGCGGTTCATGGCATCTTTCATGAGTGCCGGAATTTCAGCATGAGTGACCTCGGGAGCAATGGTGATCTCGATAATTTCCTGTTCGGCAGAGACAACAACTTTTACACCTTTGGCTTCGGCTTCCACATGAATTTGAGCCAACTTCTTTTTTACACGCTTAGCATCACGCTGCAAACGGAACATATCGCGAGCTTGAGACATCATACCCATAGCAACCGGGGGGAAGATCTAGATTCGAAGCTCACGATACACAAAAAGAGGGACACAGCCTAGAGATGATTAGGCAACGAATAAAAAGATGTGTATAGTGCCCGGCTATGAACTCTGGTGCTCCAGATTTCGGCTATGAAACGAGCGAGAATGACGTACAGACAATCCATGGTCTGCGAGCGCAAATCGCCGGCGCCCAAATTCGTAATTGTGGTTTTTGGCACGAGGCAAATATCTCGGCTCACCAAACACCTGGTTCAGTGTTTACACTCTACCGCAGCGATAATGCCCTACCAGTATTAAGCCAATATCTGTGTGCGGATCGTGGCCAAGTAGCCAGCTGCGCGCACCGCAACGAAAATTACCGACCCGATGTCTTTACAACCGAAGTTAGCCAACTGTGTGCTATGGGTATTCTTGATAGTAGCTGGGAGAACGTTTCTCAATCACTCTGCCAGCGCCTGACTGAACTAGACGAACAAGCAGCCGCGAACCGGTTTGCACCGGACGCTCAAAATCGCGAACCATGGCAGAAACTCGCTGAGCCAATTATTGCCGATGTAACACTCCTGCAGCAGCACCTACTAGAACAGATCGATCATTGGCTCACTGCTAACAGTAGTGGCAGCGAATGGCACGTACCTACTTGCCCACTCACAATAGTGGCATCGGAAAGAATCATCACGCCAAGCACCCTACAGAAACCAACTCTACGCAGAAGACCACTCAGTGCCATGGTTCAGGCGGCTCACGAAAGAATAGCCGCAGTTCTACACGCCATAAAAATTGTGTAATTATTTGGCGCGCGAAATACCGATGCGATCTTCGACTTCTTGATCGACGAACACCTTTTTACGACCGTACTTCATACGGCTGTACTCTTTAATGAGTGAAGCCATTTTTTCGTTGCGACCAGATTCGTCATAAATAGTCGAAAGACTGAATGGTCGGCTGGTAGTGTTGTTAATGTTGAGCTTAACGTAACAGTTAAAGTTGGGGATACCGATCACATCCTGCTCACTCAATACCGGGGCATATTCTTTAGCCATGTACTCGGCATCTTCGGCACCGATCTTAAAGCTCATAATGGAACCCACGTTACCGAACACAGCATCGCGCATTTTGGTGGCACTGCCTTCGCCACCACTCTTGCCCACGAGCTGCCCGATATACTGGTGAGCCATTACCAAGCCCAGTTCGTACTTACGAGCTTCGGACAAGATGGTACAGAAGGCATCGGTAATAAAGTTTTGGAACTCGTCGACATAGAGGTAGAAGCGGCGGCGCTCGCGCTGCGGAATATCGGCGCGACTCATGGCGGCCATGTTCACCTTGTTAACGAAGATCAGACCCAAAAGCTGGGCGTTAAGATCACCAATTTTACCCTTACTGAGGTTAATGAGGAGCACTTTGCCGGTATCCATTACTTCACGGACGTTAAAGGCGCTCTTGGGCTGACCGATGATGTTACGAATCGTAGTGTTCGTAATGAATGGACCGAACTTCGCTGAGAAGTACGGAATCATTTCTTCTTTTTCGCGAGCACCGGTTTTAGCGTATTCGTGCTCCCAGAAGGCACGTACCACCACGTTCTTGCTTTTACTTACTTTATACTTCTGGAACTCTTCGTCTACGAACAAGCGTGGCACATCAATCAGGGTGGCACCCTCCTCTTCGTCATCCATCAGCGTGAGACATCCGTTACGGAAGTAGTGCTGAATACGTGGACCGAAGATTTCGTTGCCGTACATTTTAATGAAGATTTCGGTGGCATAGGGCGAGGCGCGATCCTTCTGATCGGGAGTTTTGGCTTGTAGCATATTGTGGCGCATCGGGGTCTAGGTATCTGCTGGCTCG
>CAZLUF010000114.1:0-4307 GCA_964562645.1 uncultured Candidatus Peribacteria bacterium | reverse complement strand
AACGCCTCGGAGTGCCTTGAGTGCGGCACGTATCAGTTCTTGTTCGTGTGTCTGAATATCGCTCCATGAGTATTGCTGGAGCCACTTGAGGGCGGCTGCTAAGCCAATGGCATCGGCCACAGCCGGTGTACCAGCCTCAAATTTTTGGGGGATATCGGCCGGAGTGAATCCTTGCTCAGTGACGGTTTGGACCATGCTGCCACCACCTAGAAATGAGGGCATATTCTCCAGTAATTGGCGCTTGCCGTAGAGCACACCAATGCCCATAGGGCCATAGACTTTGTGTCCAGAAAAAGCCAAAAAATCACAATCCCAGGCTTGAACATCGGTGGGGTGATGTGCCACCCACTGAGCCGCATCTACAAGTACTAGTGCGCCAGACTTGTGGGCCACTTCAATTATTTTTTGTAGATCGGGCATGGTCCCGAGCACATTGCTCTGCGCGGTTATGGCCAATAGTTTTACCTGACCATCAGACACGGCTTTTTGTACATCATCGATGCTGATTTCCCCCTGTGTATTATTGGGGATCCAGCGGAGAGATAGCTCTTTTCTTTCCGCTAATTGCTGCCAGGGAACAATGTTACTGTGGTGTTCCAGTTGAGTGAGGGCAATAACACCACCAGCCTGTAACGATTCGCCCCAGCTCCGGGCCACCAGGTTGATAGACTCTGTCGCGTTGCGCGTAAAAATAATTTCTGCCGGCGTCTTACTGTGCAAAAAACTGGCGACAGTACTGCGAGCGTCTTCGTACGCCTGTGTAGCTGCCTCGGCCAACGCATGCATGCTACGGTGAGGATTGCTGTTTTGATGCACGTAAAAATGTTCCAGGGCATCCAGTGCTGGCTGCGCGCGTAGTGTCGTGGCGGCACTATCTAAATACACCAGAGGATTTCCGGCTAGAGTCTCTTGCAAGCTCGGGAATTGTTGCCGGAGTTTTGGCATGCTTTTCAACACGTGGATAGTATACCCATGTGACATAGGGTCTTGGCCAGGTACACTATGGGCCATATGCAATCTCGTACAGTTCTTACGTTAAGTATTAGTTTCTTTGTCGCCCTGCTCCTGTATGGGCTGTATGTAAACTTAGTATATTTGGGTATACCAGTTCACAGTGCGGTACTGGTCCCCGAGGCCACGCTAACAATGCTTGCAAATTCTTGTGGCAATGCCGATTACTTGTGCCGTGGTTTGGCCAGCATGATACCGGCATTAGGGTATTTCATTATCCATATGCAGCCGTTTTTTGGGTACATCATGGTGTCGCTGGTGTTGTTTGCTGGAATCATGTTGTGGAAGGCTTTCCAAGAGGGGAGCTTTATGGCCGACTGGCGGCTAAAACCTTGGCAGATCGGTGGGGCATTTTTGTTGGCAGTTTGGGTAATGTTTACGAGCTTGGGCATGGGTAGCGATGGCACTCTAGGCCAAGATGCCGCTGGAAATCCCGTCCCGCGCTCTACGCGTTTACTTATCACTCCTTCTGCCGATTTCTACCCGGAGCTCATGCAAAAGGATTTTACCGATCTGCAGAATCGTCATTGTCTGACAGATACTGGTATGAATTTGCGCGGTAGCCAGGCGTATCTCATATCGGTGCCGTGTATGCAAACCGCATTCATCACCCGGGTGCTGAGTCAGTTGGGTATGACAGCGTTATTTGCATTTTGTTGGCTGGTGTTAGGCTCGCTGATATTACGCTTGGTTGGCATACATATCGAACATCATTTACCACGTGCACTTATTAGCGTAGTGGTTGGTGCCTCAGTTTGGATTGTCTGTCTGTGGCTCTTTGCCATTGCTCACATCTACGTTATGCCCGTTGGGTGGCTGCTGGTTATTGCAAGTTTACTTCTGAGTTGGCGGGAAGTACTGGCATGGTTTGCCATTGCTCGAGACGAAGAGATTGTGGTTGAGCGTGGGGCAACAAATCTCCAACTTTGGCTGGGCTGGCTACTCATCTCACTTTTGGCTCTTAACTATCTTTCGGTAGTTCGGCCTTTTCCAATTGGTTGGGATGATCTCGGTAGCTACCTCAACCGGCCTCGCCTAATTGTAAGTTATGGCCAATTAATTGCTTCAATGTCTAGTTTTCAGTGGGAGTATCTGACTTCGCTGGGCTTTTTGTTATTTGGTTATTCTAGTCCCTTTGGCGCGACAGCTGCGATGCTTGTGAACTGGTTAGCAGGGGCTTTGGCTGCCATATCTATTTTAGTATTTGGTCGAACAATCCTGGGACGCGGAACTGGAGTGCTATCGGCATTGTTATATTATTCACTGCCATTGGTCGGACATTTTTCGTTTGCCGACATGAAGATTGATAACGCATTACTGTGTTTTACAACCACTGCCTTTTTGGTGCTTTATCTGGGCTTGCCTGCCTGGTCTGGAGCAGCAGAGTTGGTATCTGAAGCCAATCTTAAAAAATTTCTATTTTCTCAGCACGGCCGATTACTCATCTTGGCAGGGATTCTGATTGGATTTGCATTTGGATTCAAAATTACGTCCGCAATTAGCATTCTAACAATGTTCATTATGGTGAGCGGAATACTGATGGGCTGGGGCGGTGTACTTGGGGCAATTGGAATCAGTATTTTCCCTCTCTGGTTTTTTGGAGGCCTGCGTATTGAGGAGATATTGAATCGAATTTTTCAAACAACATTTACTCGGCCGCAAATTCAATTCGAAGTGTTTGTGTTTTGTGCTCTGCTCATTGTTATTGGCTACTCAGTAAGTTTTACTCGCTCAAAATTTAGACATAAATATATTTTCGTTTGTTTGGCATTATTTTTGGGGTTGATGAGTAGTATTGGGCCATGGTTCGCCTATAACACTATTGATCGAGGAGGGTTTTTCCCTCTCCCCTTAAAGTCCGTTGATAGAATTTCCCACCCTCTTCCGGCACTGGGTCCAGAAGGTGGTGTGCTTACTGGCCCATTGGCTCTATCGACATCCGATCCAGCCTGCTCGGCTTCGACCTCAAAAAACGAGGAGCTAGATCGCTACTGGGGCTATAGTCATAATTTAGGTCATTATCTGTTCCTGCCTTGGCGCACAGTTATGAACAGTGATTCGGCTGGTTACTACGTGACGACCATGCCAATTCTACTTATTTTGCCACTCCTACTCCTCCTGCCATTTTTCTGGCTTCCGAAGGGTAAATCGATGCGTTGGCTTGCTGTGGCAACCGTCTGTTTGCTCATCATGTGGATTTTTACAGGCAACGGTGTGCCATGGTATGGCTTGCCATTTTTTATTGGCGCAGTCGTTTTAATTGAAGCCATGTGGGTATTGAGCCCCGATCTCTACAGTCGTTTTCTTATGCTCTTTCTTATTTTCTGTTCACTGCTGTCTAACACACAGCATCGTCTATGGAAATTCGACGAGTTGCGCAACACCCTGGATTACGGTTTTGGGAAAATTTCGGCGCGAGCGTTGGAAGCGACTACCATCAACTGGTACTCAGAAATCTCCAACCGCATCTTAGAACGGCGCCAAACTATTCCCGATCGCCCCCACGTTTATCGCATTGGTACGTTTATTCCGTACTTTATTCCTCGCAATCTTGAGGTGTTACGTACAGCGGATCATCAGCTCGATGTCTTTACTTGTTTGTATCAAGAGCGCGATGCCGTCCTCACATTAGAGCGCATGAAGGCGCTTGGATTTAACAGTATTATTTTCGATACCAATACTGCTACGATCGAAAAAGATCCTAATGGTACGCTGCATAAAAAAGTGAACGGCTTCCAGAGCTTTGTAAACGAGAACGTGGTGGCAAAGAAAATGAATTTACTTATCAACGACGCGCGTGCGGGTATAGCATATATCGAGATCCCATGAGTACTGCTCCATTAATTCTGGCAATTATTCCGGCCTATAACGAAGGTACGCGCATTGCGCGCGTGGTGGCCGATGCCAAGCGCTATGTAGATAGCGTGATTGTTGTTGATGATGGTTCTACTGACGATACGGCCCGAAATGCGGCAGCGGCTGGTGCACGGGTAGTGATGCATCCCGAAAACTTAGGTGCAGGTGCGGCGACCATGACGGGCCTAGAGGCCGCCAGGCGATTACAGGCTACAGCTGCCATTACGCTCGATGCCGATGAGCAGCATGATCCAAGTGATATTCCAAAACTATTGGCACCAATTGTGGCAAACCAAGCCGATGTGGTGTTTGGTAACCGCTTTGGTCAGCGCAATTCCATTCCGCTGGTGAGACGCGTTTTTAACGGCATTGGGAATATTGTGAGTTTTATGGCTACAGGTCGGTGGGTAGATGATAGCCAATGTGGATTTAAAGTCTTT
>CAZLUF010000113.1:0-4367 GCA_964562645.1 uncultured Candidatus Peribacteria bacterium | reverse complement strand
AAAGTGGCAAAAGCGTTCCCAGATCGTGTGATCAATGTGGGTGTTGCCGAAGGCAATATGCTGATGATGGCTGCGGGTTTGCGCCAGGCAGGTGTACTGCCAGTTACGTATACTTTTGCCGCCTTTGCCACTAACGAAGCACGAGCCTCGGCCCGCTTGATCGATGTAAACTGCGGCCACACGCCTTGCGGAATCCTCAACGATGCCACTCATACCGGGCTTAGCGTGGGCGAAGATGGCGAAACCCACCAGGAACGACACTACCTCAACATCCCTTTCGATCACACTCAAGTATGGATGCCGGTCGATAGTAACCAGGCCGCAGCCGCAGCAGAGCGCGCTCTCGCTATTGTCGCCCACGGTAATAATAGCGTGTACACCTTTTTCCCACGCTCTGGGCACCCACAGATTCTGCGCGCCGATGGGTCAGCGTTCTATGATCAGAACTACGTATTTACAGGCAAGGCCGATCTCCTCAAAACCAGTGGGGCTTTTGCTGACCAGGCTACTATTATTGCTTGCGGGATCCCCGTGCACGATGCCTTGGCAGCAGCCAAAATCTTGGCGGATGAACATAAGCTTTCTGTTCGCGTTGTTAACGTGGCCTGCGTACGCCCGCTCGATGCGAGTACCGTTATGCAAGCCGCTCTTGAAACGCGCCATCTCATTGTGGCCGAAGATCACTCCTCCGAGGGTGGACTTGCCACCCAAGTTGCCGATTTACTGGCCGACTTCCAAATTCCGTGCAGCTTGCGCCGCTTAGGAGTTAATCGCTACTTCCCGTCTGGCACGGCCGATGCACTCAAGTTTATGGCGGGGCTCGATAGCGATTCTATGGTCGATGCTGTGCTCGACGAAGTTCGTCACGAAGTACGAGGTGGAGAAGAAGCGCTCGTTTCTACGCTCTTCGCGCTTTCCGACCGTGAACAAACCAGTCGCTTTGCGCCTAGCCTTAAAGACTACGTCACAGCGTATCTGGCAAGTATTGAGTACATCGATCAACTGCGGAGCCAGTGGGCCAGAAGCGCCACTCAAGAACCACTGCCTACGAGTAAGCAACTCATCCAAAAGATTACCGATGCTCAACACGAGTAGTTTATAAAAGCCCCCCGCACGAGCGGGGGGCTGTACCACGTACTCCTTTATGAGGCTGGATACCTCAGCTCACATTATGGAGTGGTAGTCTTCCACTGGAGGTCAATGTAGCCTGGGTTGGCTGTACCAGTACTCTTGGCTGCTACTTTGACCAGAACGGTCACGTAGTTGCCGGCGGTGAAGGTGCCACCTGTGAGAGTAATGTTGGCAGTAGTCCAAGTGTTGGCTACGGAACTGGTCAAGCTAGAGGCACCAGTGAGTGAAACGTTTGCACCGGTGGTATCGAGCAAGCGGACAGTAATGAAGTTGTCTGCAGCCGAAGTCGTGAGTGTCTTGTAGCGGAACTTGATTGGGGTTGGGTCCCAAGCGGAGAAGTTCTTTGGTACCTTTACGCGTACAGACATCCAGTAATCTTGGAGGGCAGTCTTGGTGGAGTTCCAACGGTAAGCGTTTTCTTTGTTGGTAGAGTCGTAAATGTAAGCGAGCGAACCAACAGCTGTGGAACCAGAAGCAAAGTACACAGCACCTGGATATTCAGGTTGCAACGATACAATGCCACCACTACCGGCGGAGGCCAAGCTTGTCGTCCAACTGAGGTTACCGGCACCATCGGTCTTCAAGAAACCGTTAGCCACCTGAGCAGTTGGGAAGTTATATGTCTGACCACGGAGCGTGAGCGCGCCATCGACAGTCAATGTTTGACCAGACATGTTGCCAGCCACGCGAATACCCTTAGAGAAGGTAAAGAGCTGCTGAGCGTTGTTATAGGTAATGTTCTGAGCGGCGGTTTGGTTACCAAAGGTCAATACAGCATTGTTCGTGTCGTTATCGGCGTTAATCGTCAAGTCGGCACGAGTAGTAATGTTGTTCTGAACACTCAAGGAGCCAGAAGCAGCCAAGTTACCGTTAACCCATGTAGCCTTGCTGAACTCAAAGCGCTGCAGAGAGTTGCTATAGGTTACTGTTTGGTCAGCGGTCTGGTTACCAAAGGTCAAGACAGCGTTGTTGGTATCGGAATCACTGTTGATCGTGAGGTTCTGACGAGTCTTGATGGAACCAGAGGCACCGAGTGTACCCCAAACGTCGGCATTGCCGTCGACGCGGAGAGTAGAACCCGAAAGGTTACCACGTACCTTTGTGTTCCCATTCACGATAATACCGTGAGAGAACTCAAAGAGGTTAGTAGTGAGGAAACGCAAATAATTGGTTGTGTTACCAAACTGCATTTCGATATTACTAGAACCGTCGCCGGAATCGATTTGAAAGAATGCCTCGGTATTAACGAGGAGGGTGGGGTTCAGGCTGGAGACGGCGCCGACGGATGTCGCCGTAAACAGGAGACTGATACCCACGAGACGTGCAACGGCCTTAGTAGCCCGTTGACGCCATTTGGGGAGAGAGGTACCCATAGGTGTGTATGTGGGGGAATAAAATAGGTATCAAACTATATTAGCACAAACTCCATTAACTGACAAGTACCAAATGAATAGTGTTCATTACTATACATATCACTGGAGTGACTCCTTATATAATAAGTGGAGATCACCCAGGTGGACCTGGAATGGAGTGAGTGACGAAGTGCGAAGCCGAATTTGGGCTCGGCCGCCCGGTGTCCAAGTAGGACTACCTCCAAAAGTGATATTTGCTGTTGTCCAACTAGCACTAGCTAAGTCGGTAGCACCACCAATGAGAGTCACAGGTGCGCCAGCTGTATCAGTTACAATGATATCAAGTTTGTTTTGGGTACTAAGACCAGTCGTTGTGTAATACGAAACGCTCAAAGGAGCGCTTTGCCATCCGGCGAATTTCTGCGGAATAGTAAATGGTATGACAATGTCGTAATCCTGCAGTGTGCCCTTAGTAGTGAGCCACACATAGGAGTTTCGCTGCGCCACAGAATCGTTATCGACACGTAGCTGACCTACGTTATCGGTGCCATCGCCCACGTAGGCGGCACCTGTGTACTGTGGGTGGAGTGTGTGCTGCGTATTCTTCTCGGTATCGTTAGTGAGGGTGGCGCGGCGATCTGAGATGGTCACTACATTTGTAGCATTGGTAGTTACCTGAGCAATGGCTACAAATGCTCCACTTGTAGGAAAGCCAGAGGCATTTACTTGCAAACCACCACTGGTGAAGTACACGTAGTTCGTGGCGTTGGCAGTGAGTGGCACACCAGTTTGGCCCGCAAAGTTTGTTTGTACAGAATTGAGACGATAGCTACCGGCCGAGATATTGACCGCAAGACCAGCTCCAGCCGTAACGCTCAATTGTGCCTGGCTCAAGGTGGTAATATCTACACCGTTTATCAAGCCGGTTACCTGCAAGTTGCCTTGTACGTACAAATCGTCATTGAACTCAAAACGCCCGAGGGTTTGATTAAAGAGCAGGGTCTTGTTTATTGCCTGTCCAAAGGTGAGTACAATATTGCCTGGAGCGGTGCCGCCGGAATCAATGGTGAAGTTGTTTCCATTAACGCCAGAGGGAATGAGTGCAATTGGGAATTTGCCGGTGGCATCGAGAATAGCAATGCTACCACTGGCAGTACCAATTTCGCGTTGGTCGAGTAAGTCGGAGTTGATGGCTGTTGGTACAGAGTTCACGGGTGAACGATCAATGGCGGAATCCAGTGGTTCTGGATCGAGCACTTCATACGAGGTATCTGGTGCTCCTACCGCTTTTACTTCTACCTGCAACTTTAGAGCCAGCAGCGTAGCTGTGCTCATTGTTGTAAAATCAGGAAGCGATGTAACCTTGCCCATTTCAACCGTAAAGTAACCCTGACTGTTTGGTGTAAAAGTTTGTACCTCTTGCCAACCGGCATAGTTTCCCGCTGAAGTATTGATCGCGCCACCGCCGGTAATATCACCAACAATCAGATCTTCGTTTTTCCAGTAACTGAGGCGGATGACATGTGCTGATGTAATTGGATTTCCGCTGGCGTTCAACAAATGTGCGCCATAGATGTGTTTTAATGGAACCGTGTTTACAGCTGACACCGGAGCAATTTGCAAAATATAGCCAAAAACCACGACCACGCTGGCCAGCCAAAACCTATGAATGTTTTGCGGTTTTTTGGGCATAATTTTCTAATTATTTTATCAGATTTGAGAAGAGTTAGCAATACGCATTTCTGCAGGCCCGAGCCATCTAGTTGCCATTATATACAGAAGAAGACAAAATCGAAGTGTATGCAAAAATCTCTCCCAACTATCACTCGACTAATTACCACAGGTATGGCCTTAACTGCAATGGCGCCTTTAGCTTTTGCTACT
>CAZLUF010000112.1:0-4464 GCA_964562645.1 uncultured Candidatus Peribacteria bacterium | reverse complement strand
CTGGAGAGGTCGCATAGTGGCCTAGTGCGCGCGCTTGGAAAGCGCGTAACCCTGCAAGGGGTTCGGGGGTTCGAATCCCGCCCTCTCCGCCATCTTTCTTCGTCCCTGTCCTGCACGGACTTGGCCACGATGGATATTAAGTCATGCGCCAATTTTTAGAATAATCAAACTAATACAACGGCACCATGTGATGCACAACGAGCATGCCCGCCAACATGATGTACAGGCAGACCTCTGATAACCGCGATCGCACAAAACCACGAGCAAATTCCGTAAGGAGATACGCTAATCCCCAGGCCATAGGAGCAACATAAATACCCTTATTTGATAGCGACCCACCCCACGGATTTTTGTAGACGTAGACAGCGCTAATGCAGGCAAAAATACCCAGTACACTAAGCACAAGCCAACCGAACTGCCCCCAGGCATCGCGCACACGTTGGCGCACGATAAATTGCGTAACGCCAGCAATCATAAAGAGCGAAATGCACGATAGATATATCTTAGCAATCGATCGACTGAGGCTATGTTGTTCACCACCATCCAGCCATACATCCATAATCCAAAAATCATGCCAGGTATCCACCAGGCGGGGACGATCTAAATCGCGCCATTCGGGGTGTTGCTGTGCCACTGTAGGTAGATCAAACATTGAAAGTACAAAATCTTTTTTATGAGCATTGCGTACCGCCCGTGCCACCATTTGAGCATCGTGATCGAAGACATTGGTATTACTAGGAAACCACTGCCCCACAGCTTGGTAGTAGCGGAAGTAGTAGTACGGAAGCACCAAAGCTACTGCTACCACACAAGCGAGTACCAGCATGTTAAAAATTTTGCGTGAGCGCTCTGGAGCCAAAAAAATGTACGTCAGCAATGGAATAGCAAATACCAATACGCCGGTAAATTTTGTCATTAGTCCGGCGGCCAGCCATGCCACCAGTGTGGCTGAGCTCAGGAGAACGTGCAGGCGCGAAACCGTGTGTGGCAACTGCACAATATGCACCGAACACCACAGTACGGCACTAGCGCACAGTAGAATGAGTACATCCATATTCACGCTGTGCGATAGATACACCGTAAGCGGAATGCAGTACAAAATGTAGAGAATGAGCACACCTTCTGGCTCTCGTAAAATACCCAACAGATCCAAAGCACGCCGAAAGAAGAGAAAGCTGACAATAATGGCTACAGTGTTGATCACCTGCACGCTCGCTACCGGAGGTATACCAAAATAGAGTGGAATTTTAGGGAGCAAAAAAGCCAAGGGTGGATGGTAGCTATAAAAATACTGAAAGAGATCGCTGCCCAGAAATGTTTGCAGAGCATCGGCCGTGACCATTTCGATATGCCCACCCCAATCAAAACCCACCACCTGGTTCCAAGTCAGCCACAGCAAATAGCATTTGCACACGCAAAAAATGATGGCCAGAGCATGCTCGTAGCGCCGACGTAGTGTTTCGCTGGGGCACGACCGAATACGAGCCAAAATAGACATCGGAGTAGTATAGCACTTTTTGGCTTTCTATGCACGTATGCCTAAGGCCACAGATACCTTCCACCTGGAGCCACTTTGCCCTACCCTATGCATGCATGGATCAGCCAAACGGTTTTACATCACAGAACGTCCATACGTCTCCCAATCGGCACTTTCGTCACACGGCCCGCTATCGGGTTTCTCGGGCGCCACTCTGGGAGCGACTACGTACACTCTGGCGACACCTCTGGAGGTGGCTACGACAACCGGGAAAAGGCCGACTGATACGCCGGATGAGTGGCGGACTGGCCCTACTCTTTGTGGTCTACATTGGCTGGCTTTGGCTATCGCTGCCTAACATCAGTGATCCACGGAGTTTTTTGGCCTCGCAAAGCTCAGTTATTGTCGATCGCAACGGCACCGAACTCTACCGCCTGTTTAACAGCCAAGATCGAACGTATGTCACCATCGACCACATTGCACCCACTATTCAAAAAGCCATTGTAGCCATCGAAGATTCGCGCTTTTACACCCGTAGCTGCATTGATACTCGCGCCTTGGCTCGCGCCGTATTGCGCGCTGGCCAACGGGGAGGTGGTTCCACTCTCACCCGTCAGCTCGCTCGTAATGCTTTAGATCTCAATAGTGGCGGGTTTTTGAGCCGCAAACTCCGCGAGTTATTTTTGGGCTGCAAGCTCGAGGCACAGTTCAGTCGCGAACAACTGCTAGAGCTCTACCTCAACTGGATTCCATTTGGGCAAAATGCCTACGGCGTGGAACAAGCCAGCCACCGCTACTTTAGTATTTCGGCCAAAGACCTCAGCTTAGCGCAGGCCGCAGTATTGGCCAGTCTGCCGCAGCAGCCTTCTTACCTAAACCCCTACGGTAAACATGTGCACACGAGCGTGAGTGAAACAATTCTTAAGGGTATCCAAAACGGCAGTATTACGAGCACGGACCAAATTGATAATCGTGATGTCGACATTGGTCTCATCGGCACGCGTGTCGGCAGTGGCGTCAATGCCCTCTATGTTGGCGGCCGTACCGATCAGGTTCTCCACAATATGGTAGAACAGGGCATGATCACCGAATCGGAACGACTGGTAGCCGTGGGCGACCTGCAGAAAATTGTCTTTACCCCCACGCGCGAAGATATCCGCGCCCCACACTTTGTTCTATGGGCAAAAGACACCACGGATAAATTGCTCAATAGTGCTCAAGGCGAAGATCTACTCCGTAGCGGCGGGTTACAGATCCAAACCACACTCGATTGGAACTTACAGAAAGCTGCCGAAGATATTGTGGCCCGCAAGCGCGATGGCATCCGTGAGGCCTACGGAGCCAATAATATTGCCCTCGTGGCCATGGATCCACGCACGCGCGAAATTCTGGCCTATGTAGGCAATGCCGATTTTTCTGATACCGAGCACTCGGGGAAATTCGATATGGCCCAAGCCCCACGTCAACCCGGCTCAAGCTTTAAGCCTTTCGTGTACCTCAGTGCATTTAGTAATGGCTATGCCCCCGCTAGTATTTTTGCCGACGTGCCCACCAAATTTGGCGGCTACGAACCACAGAACTTCGATGGACAATTTTGGGGCATGCTCAGCGCCCGTAAGGCGCTTGGTGGCTCGCGCAATATTCCAGCCGTAAAGGCGTACTTTTTAGGCGGCCAAGAAGAGGCCATTCTCGACCAAGCCGCAGCCATGGGCATGCCCAGCCTCAAGCAAACCAAGCCAGCCAATGGGTATGGCCCCGCTTTGGCTCTGGGTGCAGGCGAACTACCGTTAGTGGAACTCGTACAGGGATATGCCACTCTCGCCAATCATGGCAAAATTTTGCCACCGGTGGCTATCAGTAAAATTACGAATTCTAAAGGTGTACTCTTGCACCAGCCAGAAGCTACCGAAGCAAAGGAAGTCATCGATCCTCGTTTGACGTATTTAATCACCTCTATTCTCAGTGACCCCAGTGCACGACCAACCGAATTTTGGAGTTCGGCTCTCACTGTACCTGGCACTCAGGCGGCGGCCAAAACCGGTACCAGTAATGCCTGTTTGAAATATGACGAAAAGAAGATCAACTGTGTAAAGCGTAAGCCAAACAACGTGTGGACTCTCGGCTACACGCCCGATTTGGTAGTGGGCGTTTGGATCGGTAATGCTGATAGCACACCACTGTACGACACAGCGGATGGTCTAAACGTGGCCGCACCTATTTGGCGCGAATTCCTTACAGAGGCAATAAAAATCCGCAAGCCCACGGCCACGAGCTTCCGTATGCCAGAGGGCTTGGTACAGCCGCAAATTTCACTTCTTTCGGGTCAACTTCCCACCGATTGCACACCCATTGCCATGCGCGGGAGTGATGTCTTTTTGCGCGAGAACGCCCCTACCGAACTCGACCCATCTTGTTCCAAGCTCACTGTTGATCGTGTGACAAATTTACTCTCGTCGACTGCCTGTCCGGAATCAGCTCAAGAAGAACGGAGTTTTTACACACCCGTCACAGCTGGTAGCAACGATTATCCTAGTTGGCAAAAATCTGTCTTAGATTGGGCCAGTACTGCCAAAGTAGCTACCGGGAGCACACTGATTGGCATGCTGCCGCTGGCCATAGCACCATCTCAAGCCTGCGACCCCTCACTGACGCCTGGCCGCCTGATCCAACCCACTCTAGAAATTCTCAAGCCCACCAGTGGCGGCTCGGTTCCCTACCCTGCCTTCTTGCCACAATTACGCTTTACCGTGGGCTCTTCGATCCACGAAATTCGCTACGCCGTAGATGGCAAAACGCTGGCCAGCATCACTGAGCGACCATTCGAAAAACCCATTCGCGTACCCCGCTCAATCAGCAAAGAAGGCACCCACACCCTGAGCGTGACACTGGTCGATGAGTTCTTCAACGAAACTACTGCCAAAACATCGTTCCAGTTTTCCACCGATAGCAGTGCGCCCGATGTGCAAATCCTCAGCCCTACCGACGGC
>CAZLUF010000111.1:0-4476 GCA_964562645.1 uncultured Candidatus Peribacteria bacterium | reverse complement strand
CGCCACGCTTGTCCGTCCGTAGCCCCGCTAAAGCGGGGCGAAGGCGGAGGGGGTGGTTCGGCAGGCTCACCATAAATTCCGGGGAAGGCTCTGTTTGTCCCGCACAAACTTCGTGTTGCGGGACAGGCGACGAGTCACTGCCGAAGCCTTGGAGGCAGTGACGAGGAGACCCAGGGCCGGGTGGAGTGGGTGTTGGCGGCAGAGCGTTTTCTTTCTTCCCTTTCTTTGTCGCCCTGACAAAGAAAGGGAAGAGTGAAGAGATAAATATTGCTATACTCTGATTATCACCATGCACCCTAAAGACGCTAAATTAGCCCTGCGCGAAGCCATCAAACAACGACTCAGCCGCCTGAGCCCAAAAGAGCGCGAGGCCGAAAGCCGATCTATCTGTCGCCGTATTTTGCAAACCTTACCGCCAGCCCCAGCCCACATAGCAGCATTTTACCCACTACAGGACGAAGTAGATTTACGGCCGCTCATTACTGAGTTAATTACGAAAGGCTACCACGTGTATCTCCCCAGCTTTGAGCATGGTGGTATGCACTTTCGGCAAATCCGCGATCTCAATCACCTGGCGCCCGATGGCTTTAAAATTCCAGCTGGTCTCGCCACCGATCCCGAGGCAGATCCCACACTACTCGATGTTGTATTAGTACCGGGCCGCGCCTTTAACCGCCAAATGCAACGTCTTGGCCGCGGCAACGGTGGCTTTGATATTTGGATCCGTAAACAGCGTAGCTTGAATAGTAAAACTCAATTTTGGGGTATTTGTTATGAATACCAAGTAGTAGAAGAAATCCCCATGGAGGACCACGACGAAAAAGTAGATTGTGTGATTATAGGCCGGGGAAAACTCTAAAAATCATACACATCATTGCGAGCTTTGGTTCATCGCATAACATTTTTGCCCGGAGATTCTTGGCCGATCTCAAAAATCCCGGTAGTCTGGAATCCCCGCTTCCCCTCCTCTGCCCATGCCAACGTACAGTGCTCTGCAGCAAGCCGATACCAGTGTCTTTAACGCTCTCATGGGCGAAATGAACCGCCAGCGCGATGGAGTGGAATTGATCGCCTCCGAGAACTACATCTCTCCAGCCGTTATGGAGGTAATGGGCTCAGTACTCAACAACAAATACAGCGAAGGCTACCCCGGAAAGCGTTACTACGGCGGTCAGGAATACACCGATATTATTGAAGCCTTAGCGATTGAACGCGCTAAGCAGCTCTTTAAAGCAGGCCATGCCAACGTACAACCACATGCCGGTGCACCAGCTAACGTAGCCGCATATTTTGCCCTTTTGGAACCTGGCGACACCATCATGGGTATGGATTTAAGCCACGGCGGCCACCTCACTCACGGTCACCCGGTTACCTACCTCACTAAAGTCTTTAAGTTCGTGCGCTATAAAATGAAGGATGCTGAAACCGGCGAGATCGATTACGACGAAATGTTAGAGGTAGCAAAAAAAGAGAAGCCAAAGCTGATTTTGGCTGGTTTTTCGGCCTACCCACGCGAGCTGAACTACAAGCGCATGAAAGAGGTGGCCGATGCTGTCGGCGCCATGACCATGGCCGACGTCGCCCACATTGCCGGTATGATCGCTGGTGACGTACTCCGCAATCCATTTGATGACGGCTTTGATTTAATGACCACTACCACTCACAAGTCTCTGCGTGGACCACGTGGCGGTATGATCCTCACCCGCACACCAGAGTTGGGTCAGAAGATCGACAAAATGGTGTTCCCCGGCTTCCAGGGCGGGCCCATTATGCAAATGGTGGCTGCAAAGGCCGTGGCTTTTGGCGAAGCACTCAAGCCAGAGTTTAAGACGTATGCTCAACAGATCGTGAAGAACAGTAAGCACTTGGCCAAGTTCTTTATGGATCGCAATGTCAAACTCGTCACCAACGGTACCGATAACCACTTAATGCTCATCGACTGCGTAAAATCGTGGGATCTGCCTGGTGGCGAAGTCGACCATCTCTTCGATCGCATTGGCATTACCCTCAACAAGAACATGATCGCCAACGATCCACGTAAACCAATGGATCCATCGGGCGTGCGCCTGGGCACACCTGCTATTACCACACGTGGTATGAAGGAAGCCGACATGGAGACACTTGGTGGTTTTATGCTTAAGGCGATCGAAAAACGCGCCGACGAAGCTGCGATTAAGGCCCTCCAACAAGAGGTGGTTACCTTCTGCCGTAAGTTCCCAGTGCCTGGGATTTCGGCCTAATCCCCCACTGTGCGCCATTACGTTCACAGCGTCGGCTATGCAGTTACCGGCATTCGCCACGCCTTTTGGGAACAGCGGAACTTCCGCCTGTTTTGCCTCAGTTACGCCCTATCTCTCATCGTGGGCCTGGCTCTCCGGCTCGACCCCGGCGAACTACCTGCTGTCATCCTAGCTGGTGGTACCTTCTTAGCCATTGAGCTCCTGAATACCGCGTTAGAACACCTGTGCGATGCCTTTGATACCCACAGCCGCAAAGAGAAAGACCACTACTGGGAGGCGATTAAATGCACGAAAGATATTGCTGCCGGCGCTGCACTCGTAAGTGGCTGCACTTGGGTACTCGTTGTATTTATCGTGTACTGGCCACATGTATTAGTCTTCAGCGAGCGACTAATTCACAACTCAGCACTATGAAAAAACTGCCAGTTTTGATTGGCGTCCTTCTGACGTTAGGCACGCCATTGGCTTTGGCTGCAGACTTTCCTCTCGAAGTTGTGGCACCACAAATTCATACAGAAACTAAACAAGAAGCTCTGGAGTATTTTGTGTACGGAGATGGTGGGTACTGGTCATATGCAGAGTGCCAAACCACTGTCCGTTTACCCACAGGAATTACCCGCAAGTGTCGGCACGATAGTGAAATTCCCTACTTCGTGACCGGCATTGAATTGTACAAAAATAACAAACGCTATGCATTTTACGATAACGTTTTAGATGCAAAATTCTCTACCAACGGTCGCTACTTGGCGATTTGGAACGCAGTGAAGAAAAATACTGGCGAGTATGTTGGGCAAAAGAAAATTATTGATGTAACGAGTAAAAAAACAACCCTCTTACCACTCGAAGATTGTACGGCACGAATCGCCAGCTTTGGTGCAAACGGCCTGGTAACCGTTGCACATGAACCCTGGATCGAAGATGGTACCGTCCCATTGCCGCCAAGTATTTGCCTATGGAATACCAACGGCAAATTGATCGCTCGGGTCCAAGCCAAGGGCCTGGCCACTGCCACAACCGATCGAATCTATAATCAAATGGGCATGATCCCCCGCGAAAAGCAGGCCCTCTTTGTACTAGGCCAATTTACTGGCCTCCCAGAAGACGAAAACGGCTTTTGCCAGCTCGCAGTGATTGATACGAATCATCCAGAAAAGACTCTCTTTAAGCAATTTTCGACAAAGTATTGGCACTACAACTGCTTTACCGAAGTCGAAGTAGATCTGTCACAATTTACATTCGCCTCTCCAGTTGTGCGCTTTCGCGAACAAGAGAACGCTTCTGCTCCATGGACTAATTGGCAAGTGGCCCAGCTCAAAAACGTGAAATAACGGCTGCATAGATTGCGTATATGCAACTTATGTATAAAAAAACTATATCGTTTTAAGCCACGAATTTTGTGTCAAATAGCTATTTTTAATGATCAAAAAATATACTCAACAACATATTTACACTTTAGGGAAGCATAAAGAGTTGTGTATTTGTTTAACACGCCTACAATAACGTGATTTGCATCGGGAAGCGGAAGCGCACCAAGCAGATCAAGACAACCACAAACACCCACCCGACCCCGGGGTCAAACACACACATTCGTCCCTTCACACCACCGCAACTACGCAGAGAGAATGGTGACCATAAAACGTTGGAAACGTTCCTCCCGGCCATTCATAGCGATTCCTATTGCACATACTGGGCATAGCGATCGTCTTCCCATCTTGTGGCCACCATCCTCTCTGCTCTGCAATCTCGCGTTTGATCCTGAGAAATCCAAGCGCGGAACCTTTTCTCCCCAGTGTCCCTCCAGTGCCCTCGTGCATTGCGTATGGACCGGTACGGGGACTTCGGGCCGGACCCGAGGAGAAACAAGACTCCGTAGCAGGGCAGCTGAACTGAGGCCTCTCACCTCTCTCTCCTTCTCACCACAGCGAGCACCCCGAGCAATACGCTCACCGCTCATGCTGTACCGAGAAACACAAAAACACAAAGGCCCACTCGTGGGTCTTTTTGTTATATGGAGCTCGCTGTACTATGCCGCTATCTATGAGCGCTTATGTTGCCAGCGTTGTTGTGCCTGCCTACAACGAAGCGAAGCGACTCGCCCTAGCTCTACAGGCTATCCAAGGATTTCGTTCAGGAGCGGGAGGCCAAATGACTCCACTCCTCCCGCCTTCAGGGCACGAGATCTCCAGTGCTCCCTGGGCGCAGGCGACCACCAGGTTGCCCTTGACGGTAGCGCGGA
>CAZLUF010000110.1:4205-4494 GCA_964562645.1 uncultured Candidatus Peribacteria bacterium | reverse complement strand
ATTTACAAATCAAGCATTTATAGAAGATATCGCATATAACCCAAAACTACCAAGAAATTTTTGGAGACCATCGAACGTATTTTCCGCTAGCCACTGGCGTGGATCCTGGGGCATTTATCTTGCGTCTGGAAAGCGAAGAATGGATGGAGGTAGTTTCGGGCTTTGTGCGTCGTTTTGGCACCGAGTGCGGTAATTATTGGAAGAATTCGGCCATCATTCTGCCTGTGCATCAGCGTATGACTGCAGACCATGTGAATTATGTAGCTGGTAGCGTACTTGCCATGGAACG
>CAZLUF010000110.1:2665-4195 GCA_964562645.1 uncultured Candidatus Peribacteria bacterium | reverse complement strand
GGATGTGGGGTGCCCAATTATCCAGCGAGAATCGCCAATTAGGACCTTTCGCAGACTGGCTTGGGGCAGTATTCTACACACATGCAAATCGAAGATGTACGCCTAGGGAAACATGTCGATGTTAGCGACAATGTTTCGCTCAATCGCATCCACACCGGCAACAACGGTAAAATTCGTCACTACAGCATTGTATTTGGCGGACCAGAAAAACCTGTGATCATTGGTAACGACTTTTTTATCGGCACGCACTGTTACATCAACGGCTGTGCCGGATTAACCCTTGGTGACCGGGTGACAATTGCTCATGGCACCATGATCTTTACCGATTCGGGACCCAATACTTCACCCTGGCTACAACAACATTACCCCATTACGGCCGCACCGATTGTGATTGGTAGCGACGTCTGGATTGGGGCCGGAGCCATGATTCTCCCTGGCGTGACTATTGGCGATAAATGCGTGATCGGAGCCGGAACCGTGGTGCGCGAGTCGGTAACTAGCGGCTCAGTAGTGGCCGGCAACCCCGCCCGCACCGTTAAAGAACTCCCTCTTGTATAATTATGAACATCCCTTTTCTTGATCTTCAGGCTCAGTATCAATCTATCAAGCCCGAGATTGATGCTGCTATCCATTCCATTTTAGATCGCTCGGCTTATGTGCAAGGCGCCGAAGTCGCCGCGTTCGAAAAAGCCTTTGCCGCGTACTGTCAGGTTAGTGAATGTATAGGTGTCGCCTCGGGAACCTCGGCCCCTGCCTTACTGATGCGCGCGCATGGCATTGGCCCCGGGGATGAAGTAATTGCTCCTGCCAATACATTTTTTGCAACCGTCGAAGCTATTATTCATACCGGCGCTACACCTGTTCTTGTTGATTGCGATCCCAAGACGGCCCTAATTGATACCGCTGCAGCTGAGCGCGCCTGTACAGCCAAAACTAAGGCCATCATTGCTGTGCATTTGTACGGTCAGCCCGCCGACACTGATGCGCTAATTGCCTTTGCCAAACCACGAGGCATATTCGTATTTGAAGATGCCGCCCAAGCCCATGGTGCCACGTTACGCGGTCGCCGCGTGGGCTCACTAGCCGATGGTGCCTCTTTTAGTTTTTACCCCGGCAAAAACCTAGGAGCCTACGGCGAAGCCGGGGCCGTTACGACCAATAATCCAAAAATCGCACGGCACATTCGCCTGCTCCGCGAGCACGGCCAACCAAAAAAATACGTCCACGAAATTGTGGGCTACAACGAACGTATGGATAACATCCAAGGCGCTGTACTCGGCGTAAAGCTACCTCATTTGAACGCATGGAATGCTCGCCGACGCACCTTGGCCAATGTGTATCGCAAGCATTTACCGGCTGCCATTATCCCCATTACCGAACTGCCCGATCGCCAGGGTGTGTACCACCTGTTTGTGATAGAAGTAGCCAATCGCCAAAAAATTCTGGATGGCTTGGCCGCCGCAGGCATTGGCGCAGGTATCCATTACCCCGACCCTGTTCACCTGTTGCCAGCCATGCAACGCTATGGCT
>CAZLUF010000110.1:0-2645 GCA_964562645.1 uncultured Candidatus Peribacteria bacterium | reverse complement strand
CCGAGGCAATGGGCGACCACATTTGTACTTTGCCCATGTACGCCGAAATGACAGAAGCACAGGTGCTGACCGTGTGCACCACCCTCGAACAGATTTTACGCGCGTAATAGGCCAATGGGACAGGTATACCATGTCAGCAGCCATACGTAACGAATTTGTTCGTATAACAAAGCCACAGGGTATCTGGGGCCTCTTTTGGGAATAGTAAAACTCAGTAGCCACATGCATGACTGGCCTACGATTGAACGGATATTCCGAAAAAACATCCATCTCCACCATGTGGACCAGGGTAATTTGCCCCGCCATTTGCGCTCAATTGCTAGGTAACGATTATACTTGGGGCGCGCTCGATCAGCGCTTGGTAGTGGCACCAAAACGCGTGTGCGTAAATGGCCTATTTTTGCCCCAGGCTTAATATCTAAGCGCTCATGAACTGGCTTAACGCAACCAAATACGGCATCTAAATGAAAAAGCCGCAGATGATCGGCCGCCACTTTGGCAAATTGCACCACCGGACGATCATTCACTAAAAATTGACGCGAGCAGTAGTACACGGCCGGTTCGTTTTTAGCAATTACCTGAGCAACTTCATCTAATAAATTGGCATCTGCCGATTCGTCGGCATCGATACACACAATCCACCGATGTCGAGCCAGGGCGTAACCAGAATTTCGAATCCCCGCAAAATCAATAATGTAGCCTTTATCATCTAAAAATTGAGGATCTTGAGGAAACACGCGCACTTGTGGATATTTCTTCAACAACTCCAAAGTACCATCAGTTGAGCCACCATCAAGAACCACAATATCATCTACTTGATTCATCGATGCCAAATACGCCGGTAATGTAGCTGCTGAATTTTTTGTGAGCAGAATGGTACTAACCGGAATGAGTGGTAATGACGTCATAAAAAAGTGATTATTGACCAGCCGCCATGTACGTATTCATCCGGGCTACAATGCCTGCCAGGCTATGCTTGGCAACAACTGTAGTATAGAGATTATGTGCTGGAACGGGTGGAGCCATAGTATGCATTAATACAAAATCGGCAATACTCTGCCGATTTTCGGCGGTGGGCGCTGCTGGTAAACCAATCGCCTGAGCATTTGCGGCAGTAGTAACCGGATAGCAACCGCACGTCATAGCTTCGAGCATAGTTTTATCAATGGTTTCGGACGCAAAATTGAGTATAAACCGATGCTCAGTATAAATACGAGCCAGCTGCTGCATTGGTGCAGAACCAGCAAATTGCACACGCTGAGCGAGCTTCAGTGTGCCTACTAATGACTGCAGTTCGGCAAAATACTCCGGATCCACCACCTGACCGTAAATGGTTAGTGTGTACTCGGCTGGCAAAATTGTGAGTGCCTGCAGCGCAAGCTCCACCCGTTTACTACGAGCCAACCGATGAACCATCAGTAATTTTTTTGGCTCCGTAGTAACATTTTTACGCTCAGGCCAGTACTCCAAATCGATACCATGACCTGTGACAATTTTTTTTGCCGATCCAGCGTACTGCGGCAAGCTCTGGGGCGTGGCACAAAATAGGCGCTTAGCATACTGACCAAGTACCCAGAGGCCCCACTGCATTTTGTAGTGTGTGTACCACAGATACACTGGTACACGTTTATACAAAAAAATAGGTGCCCCCAACCCGCCCCAAATAGGCGTCATGTGTATAAAGACACGATCGTACGACAAACCTATAATACTGCGTAGAAATTCGACAATGCATCGCCACTTGGAGTACCCCCGCTCCTTGCCCATCGAATGCAGATGCAAACGAGCATCAGGCTCGCGGCCCAGCACTGGCGCGATTTCATTTGGACGCAGCTCTAAGCAAAGTACATGTACCTCGTATCCTTGCGCCAAAAAAGCTTCGGCCCACAGTACGGTAAAGGCATCTTGGCCGTGTAATTTTTGAGTGATGAACAGAAGCTTCATGCTAACGACTGTAAGAACGATGCGTAGGTAGAGATAGCGGCTTTCCGCTCAAATTGACGCACAGCATGTAATCCCCCCGCCGCCAGCTTGGCCTGCAAATCTGGCGCTGCCAATAACTTTTTCATCTGCGCTGCCAAGTTATTTGTAGCACCGGTAGTGAAGATACCACTTGAAATGCCATCTTGGATGACATCGGGCATTACACCCACTCGTGTGGCAATAACTGGCAAGCCACAAGCCATGGCCTCCAAAGCAGACCGTGGCCCACCTTCGCTGGACGAAGGCATCACAAAAATTCGTGCCATCTGCAATACAGCCACCACATCTTGTTGTGTTGGTAGCCAGCCACGTAACTGCACTCGCCCCTGCAAGTTCCACTGTTCTACCAACCGTTCTAGGCGCGGACGGAGTGGGCCATCACCCACAATTGTGAGGGTAGATGTAGGTAGTTCAACCATGGCAGTAATAAGCTCTGGTAGACCTTTATTTTCGACTAAACGGGCACAGCTAACGAAGTCGATGTGCTTTGGCACACTGGGCTCAGGGCGCAGCAGATCAAGATCTAAATAAAACGATGGCACTAACTCCAAACGTTCGGCAGCTACTCCAAATGAGCGGAGAGTAGCTTGAACACTCGCGCTCACCACTCGTATCGCTTTAGCCTTGGTTGCCGCCCACGGAATGTACCATTGTGATAATTT
>CAZLUF010000109.1:0-4558 GCA_964562645.1 uncultured Candidatus Peribacteria bacterium | reverse complement strand
AAGTGTTTAGACAGATATCGGCATTACTTTGGTTGCCATCATCACAAATTTCACCCACATCCACTACACCATTTCCACAGTGCGTACTGACTGCAAAGTCACTTAAAGCAATGGCTGTGTTGCCAGCTGGGTCACGCACCGGATTCGTCACAGGTGGCGTATATGTTAGAAGCACCGTGGCATTGGTATCTACAGAAACCCCCAGCGTTAGACGCACAGTGTTTGTCACCAACGTCACCGAAGATATCGACACTGGCACGCCATCTACCCGTACCACATACGCAGAAGTAGCTGGTGGCTGACTGGTAGATAAGTTTTCCAAGTAGCTCACTGTAACGAGCGTACCTGTTACCTGGGCCGATGTGGCCACTGGTACCACTGTATCGGTAGTGAAGGTACGAAGATCGGAGTAGACCGAGGTATTACCGGCAATATCTTGCTGACGCGCTTTTACACCCTGAGCTCCATCGCTCACAGCGCTCGTATTACAAGACCAAGCACCGCTCCCATTAGCCGTAGCACTGCAGTACATTACGGTGGCATCGGAGTTTTGAACCAAGATATCGACATTGGCTTCTGCCGAACCCGAAATGGTAGGCGTAGCAGTGTTCACATCGCCATCTTGTGCGGGAGTAAGGATCACTGGTGCCGCTGGAGCCAGAGTATCGACTGTAAGACCTAACGAAGAGGAAAGTACCGAAATATTACCGGCCGCATCCGTCTGCTTGGCAGTAATAGTATGCGTACCATCGACTAACGTACTTGAGAGCACACTGACCGTGCTGCTAACACAGGTAGCCGACCCAAGGAGTGTGAGACTTTCGTAGAAGCTAACTGTATCCCCTGTTACACAAGTGGTGCTCAATTCCGGTGTGGAATCATTGGTGATGTTATCACTATTTGAGGCTCCAGTATCTGTTTCAGTAGACATATCTGGAGCACCTGGTGCTGCCGAAGCAAGTGTATCTATGACTACCACAGCACTACTAGAAACCGTAGAGTCGTTACCGGCTACATCTGTCTGAATAGCTGTAAGGGTGTATGTGGCATCACCCAAAGTTGAGCTGGTGACGGTAGCTGTTCCACTTGTGCATGAAGCAGTGCCTAACGGCGTACCGGAGTTATAGAGCGTGACGGTTTCGCCGGAAACACAAGACACAGTAAACGTAGGCGTAGTATCACTGGTGATCGCATCATTGGAAAAGCTACCAGTATCGGAGCCAGCGGTGAGCATAGGCACATCGGTAGCATCCGAAGGCAACGTATCGATCGTAACTGTCAACGTAGCACCCGCTGCTCCTTCGATACCACTGTTCGTGTAGGTGGCATGCAGTGTATGTGCTCCATTACTTAAGCTCGATGCCTGCAGCGTGACATTGGCATTACTGGAACAGACAAAAGAATCACGAACAACTCCACCTTCTTTTAAGGAAACAGTGAGACCCGACTTACACGTCACAGAGAACGACGGCGAATTGATATTGGTGATATCGTCGGTAGAACTTACTCCGGAGTCATCTGCCAAGAGGAGATCTGGAGCTGCAGAGGGCACAGGGACGGTGCAATTATTTTTACAGTTATCAGTATCTACACCATTACCATCATCACATTCCTCGGAGCCCTCCCGCGCCGAGTTACCACACACGGCCGATGAGGAGGATGAAGATCCTGGCTCAGTGAGACACCCGGAGCTACAACCATCACCATCGGTGAGATTTCCATCGTCACACTGCTCAGGCGCCTCTAATGCTCCATTTCCGCAGATTGCAGACGAAGAAGATGAGCTCGACGACTCCGTTGTACAAGTAGAGCTGCATCCATCGCCATCAGTAAGGTTACCATCGTCACACTGCTCAGGCGCCTCTAATGCTCCATTGCCACATACTGGCGAGGATGAGGAAGATGACGAAGAGGATGGTGCCGATGATGACGAAGAGGATGGTGCCGATGATGAGGACGAAGAAGATGAACTAGAGCCCTCTAAGAAACAGTATTCGTCGCAGCCATCGCCGCCCATTAAATTACCGTCGTCACACTCCTCAGGAGGTTCAAGAATACCATTACCACACGCTGCTAAATCACCCTGTAAACGCAAAAATGTACCACTGTGTTGGTAGAGCTCAGAAAAGACCACAAACAGCGAAAACACAAAACATGTGACACTGCACCACCACAGAAGTTTTACACGAGAATCGCGCATTGAGGCAAACACTAGCAATTTTCTCGGCAACACGGAAGTTTTTGCGCCAGAAATAGGGCAAACGTCAATAGGCAGTGTACAATCTGCACGTGGAGATTCTCCCCATTTACACTCGGCCACTCGCCCCTCGCGATGATCTCGTAGGCACAATCCTGAAAAACACACCTGCCCTGCAAGCAGATGACATTATTGTCGTATCCTCAAAAGTGATCGCTCTGACCGAGGGCGCGGCTGTGCTACTCGAAACACTCAATCCCTCTGCATCTGCGCACGCCTTAGCCCTACCAACCGTTCCGCCGAGTGTCGCCGAAGCGATCATTCAAGAAACCACCCGCTTAAACGGCCGCATTATTCCTGGCTGCCCGTATGCCATTTTAACTGAGCTGCGACCAGCCGGCTTAGTGGGATCTCTCTTAGTACCAAACGCCGGACTGGATCAATCGAACACACTCCCCGGCACCGTCATTGGTTGGCCACAAGATGTCGTGAAATCTGCAGGCCGCCTCCGGAGTGAACTTTTGGCCCGCACAGGTCTACGCTTGGGTGTACTCATCAGCGACTCTTGCTGCCACCTAGGGAGGCTCGGTGTAGTGGCCATGGGGTTAGCCTGCGCTGGTTTTGATCCGATTCGATCACTCAACGGCCAAACCGATTTGCAGGGCCGGGCGCTTAGGATTACCAACGAAGCCGTGGCGGATCAATTGGCTACCGCTGCCAATATGATTATGGGCAACGATGCCCAGAGCATCCCCGCGGCCATTATCCGAAATCACGGCGTAGGCATGACAAACTACTTGGGCTGGGTGCCAAGTATGGAACCACGCGAAGATCTTTTTGCCGGGTTACTCCGGCAAGACGTATTGACTCCTGCCCCAAAGTGCTGATTACTAGAACCACATGTCCCCTACCCGTCTGCCACTCATTGTTCTGTCGTCTTCGCGCGGTACTACCCTGCAAGCCGTTCTCGATGCCATTGCCAACGGCGCGCTGCAGGCGGAGTGTCTGGGTTTAATAACCGATAAGCCAGATCGCGGTTGTATCGAAAAAGCGCGGGTAGCCGGGATTCCTATTGCCATTGTTCAGCGCGAAAAAAACGAGGATCGCGAAAAGTACGATCAGCGGATTGATCGTGCCATGCGCGTACTAATCCCCGATGGTACAAGCAGCCAAGAAGTAATTGTGTGTGCCCTGGGCTGGATGTACATCTTAAGCAGCTGGTTTGTACGGACGTGGCAGAATCGAATCATCAACGTGCACCCCTCACTCTTACCCAAGCACCCTGGTGCCCATGCACACGAAGAGGTACTCAAAGCTGGCGACAGAGAATCGGGTATGACTATCCATTTGATTGACGAAGGAGTTGATACCGGCCGCATCTTGCTCCAAAAAACATGCCCTGTAGAACCAGATGACAGCGTGGAGACACTCAAAGTTCGTGTACAGGAACTAGAAAAGCAATGGTATCCAATAGTCCTGCAGATGATTCACAAAAAAGAGATTACTCTCTAGCCTTGCGAAAAATTTTTAGATGTATGCCTCAGCATGCCAACGGTTTTTTGGTATTTTCCATTCGTTGAGTGCCAATGTTTTAAGATCGGTGATCATCGCCGGATTCCCACAAACATGGAGCGCAACTGATGACCAATCGGTCACACATTGTGGCAAGATGGTTTGTACGCGACCTACAAATCCTGCCCACTCTCCCGAAGGACGTGTGAGAGCGATATGCACATGCACTCGATCACTCTCAATACTCTTGAGCCAATCGACCCAGAAGAGATCGGTGGCATCGCGCACTCCATACACAATATCTATTTTGCGCGAATCGTGTGCATTGAGTAACGCACGTACCTGTGGCCGAAACGGAGCCAGACCTGTACCCGTGGCTACAAATACTAAATCGAGGCTTGGATCAGCATCTACCTTAAACACGCCAAAAGGGCCTTGCATATCTAAAACGGTACCAACCTCTAACTTTTCCTCTAAGAACCGGCCCATGCGACCACCAGGCACCACTTTAATCACAAAGAGTAGAGTGGGATCGCTCTCCAAAGAAGCGACCGAATACGCCCGCACCTGAATATCGGCTGGGTTATCGACTAAGGGAGTTTTTACAAGTAAAAACTGCCCTGGGAAAAACTGTAACTCAGCTGGCTTAGTGAACTCCAATTCGTACACACCCTGAGCAATAAGGGTTTTACGTAGACAGGTGCAGGAATAGGTAGGAGTAGCCACAGAGGAAATGTAGCGTGTTTAGAGTGAGGTGCAAGCCTCTGTGATTTCTTTTACATGACTCAAAAGGATTGGCCGTTTGTCACTTTCTTGTCTACCAGACAAGAAAGTAACCAAAGAAACTCA
>CAZLUF010000108.1:0-4590 GCA_964562645.1 uncultured Candidatus Peribacteria bacterium | reverse complement strand
CCTCGTTATTCAGTAAGCGACGCGACACCTGGCCATGCACCTGCGAAACACCGCACGTGTAGTGGCTCAAATTCATAGCGAGTTTGGTCATAGAGAGCGCCTCTTCTCCAGCAATCTCTTTAATGTGCCAGGGCAAATTATCACCACAGATCTTCCAAGCCATATCGTAACCAAACACATCGTGTCCGGCTGGTACAGGTGTGTGGGTAGTAAAAGCACAGAGCGGACGGACATCTTCGTTCTTAAAGTTCTTTTCGCGCAACAATTCCAAAGTAAGGAAGGCACAGTGCCCTTCGTTCATATGGAAACGATGAACATCGCTGTACCCAAGTTTACGGAGCATTTTTACACCACCAATACCCAGTACTACTTCCTGACGCAAGCGCATATAACCATCGCCACCGTACAGGTGAGCACAGATAGCGCGATCTTCGGGTGTGTTTTCGGGTACGTTGGTATCGAGGAAATACACCGGCACCATGTTCTTGCCCGAAGTAAGTTCTAGGAGCCGAACACCTACCGTCACCGGACGACCTTCGATCATCACCTGTACGCGTTCGGGTAACAACTTCAAAACTTTATCTGGCTCCCAAGGCGTAGATTCATAATCCTGCTGGCCATCGGGACGGAGCTTTTGACGCAAGTATCCATGCTGCCAACACATGGTGACACAAGCAGCCTGCAAGCCCATATCGGTAGCCGAGAGCATGAGGTCGGCAGCTAGTACGCCAAGACCACCTGCAAAAGTGGGGATCTTGCCGGACAGACCGATTTCCATGGTGAAGTACGCAACTTGGAGTGGGTGTTTCATAGGAGGTGTGTTTGTGTTGTTATTATAGCGGAAAAACCGAAATGAATCTATACTTGATTTTTGACATTATAGAAATAGTATATTCTAGTGAAATTTGAGCTCCCAATCATCAATCCCCCACTAACAAACGACGAACTTGAGCGGTGTGGACAAACTGGCGAGTGTTGCCAGTGCGGCATGTGTTGCTTTGCGTATAGTGTTGATCAAGTCCCAAGCGTGCGCGGCCAAGCCGATTCACCACTCATTCATAAACCTACCAATACCCCCTGCCCTCAGCTCGCCTTTGATGCCAATGGCAAAGCTGTCTGCTTAGTACACGATGCCAAGACGAGTAATCCGGCCCTCTGGGTCTGTGCCAGCTGGCAAGGTAACATACGCGATCGCATAGTCGGTACCATGTTCGAAGATCTCGAAAGCCTAGTGCTCGAAAATATTCTCTGGCCTAAATCGCAAAGCGATGTCGCTGTTTATGAACAAGCCGCTGCTACCGGGCGCATTAGTGATAATACTTTGAGCTGTGCCAGAGAATTTCTTGGCACTGGCTACACCACGCTCTTGCCAGAAAAATCACCGCGTGGTTTCCATCCACTCGTTGACTTCATCTGTCTGTACTGTCGCGAGTACAAATTGCTACCAGAGGCACTCTTCTTGCGCCTCAATATTGGAACACTGCTGGAGTTCCTATGGCCCACCATCGAATCTCAATTTAAAGCACTCGGGATGCACCCTCACCAGGAACAAACTCCACTTCTAAGAAGCTTCTGGGCACGGTACCATCGGTACATTACTCCTGCCGAACCATGCCCCAGCCCATCGACCCCCGCATCTTCCGCGCCTACGACATCCGCGGTAAAGCCCTAACACAACTCACCGCCGAGGCGTGTGAACAGATCGGCAAAGGTTTTGGAACGGTGCTGCGCCGCTTATACAAATTAGAACACCCGCAAGTGGTAGTCGGTCGCGATGCCCGTACACACAGCCCCGAGTTAGAGGCTGCAGTCATTGCCGGCTTGCTTTCGACTGGGTGCGATGTGCTCACTATTGGCCAAACCCCCAGCCCTCTCAACTACTTTACCATTTGCACTGGTAACTACGATGGCGGCGTACAGGTGACAGCCAGCCATAACCCCAAGGACGATAATGGCCTAAAGCTCCAAATTCGTGATGCCGAAGCCCACAGCGGCGAAGATCTCCAAAAGTTACGTCAGCAAATTGAAGCGCAAGATTTTGTCACTGGCACGGGCAAGATCACTCCCCTGCCCAATGCCATTCCCAATTACATCGCCAAGTTGAGCGCCATGTTTGGTGGCGCTGGTAAGAACATGAAAGTAGTGGTCGATGCCGGCAACGGAGTCGCTGGCCCCGTGTACTGCCAGGCTCTCCGGGCTGCTGGCGCCGAAGTGGTAGAACTCTTTACTGAGCCAGATGGTACGTTCCCCAACCACCCGGCCGATCCCAGTAAGCACGCCACCCTCAAAGATCTTCAGAAAACTGTTGTCGATACCAAGGCGCATTTGGGTTTCGCCTTCGATGGCGATGGCGACCGTCTAGGTTTAGTAGATGAAACAGGTGCCATTCATAGTAGCGATGATGTCTTGTTATTATTGGCCGAAGATCACCTGGGACGAACCAAGGGTGGTAATGTCGTTTTTACAGTCAGTAACTCAGAATCTCTGAATACAGAAATTACTCGACTTGGTGGCCACCCACACATGTGCAAAGTGGGCCATTCCTTCGTGGAGCACGCCATGCGCGAACACAAAGCCCTCCTCGGCGGCGAGCAGTCGGGACACTTTTTCTGTGGCGAAAGTTACTACGGTTTTGATGACGCCATTGTGGCCGCACTCCGTATCCTCAGTATTGCAGGCAATAATTCCACTCAGCCATTCTCAAAGCTCTTCACACATTTCCCCAAAGTGTACCAAGCCCACGAACGTCGGCCACACTGCAGCGACGATGCCAAAGCAGGTGTAATCCAAAAACTCACGGCCGATTTCGCCACTAAGTACCCCGTAAATACTCTAGATGGTGCGCGCATTGATTTTGGCGAAGGCGCTTGGGCGGGGCTGCGGTACAGCAACACGAGTCCATGCTTGAGTATCTGTATCGAAGCGCGGAGCCCTGCCAAATTAGCCAGCGTAGAAGCCGAAGTGCTGGCTGCCCTCAAGCAGTATCCAGAAATTGAGATGGATGCAGCCCACTGAAGCTCAACTTGTAAAGCAAAAAGCGCCCATTCCCTTAATCAAAGAACGGCTCCTAAAAGCCAATAATCTAGAATTTTAAGATATGGCTTATTGAGACGTGCGAACAATTATTGTGTGCAATAAAAAATGTGCTACTCTGATGCCATATGTTCTGGCCCTTTCGACGGAAAAAGCGGGCAAAAAAAGCACTTGAAAAAGTGGTGACGGGTATGATTATTGGTGCCGCCATTAGTTCCATTGTTGGTAAAACTATTTTAGAAAAACAGCGGAAGAAAGAGGCTGAGGAAAATGAGGATAAATAAGTGAATATCGTACAAAGAATATTGCAGAGAGAATTTCCTCTCTTTCGCATTCACTATTCTCTACTCATTCGTCTAACTCCCCCACCAAGCTCCGCTCCATTAGTTCTCGCAGGCGCAATGGTGTTTTGGCCTGAGTAAGGGCCCACATCAATTTTACAAACGCACACTCAAAACTCATATTCTTGCCGGAGATCACGCCCAAATCTTCGATTGTGAGCTGTTTGCGATACTTCTGGAGATCAATAGCCCCACGCAATGTTTGTGACGTAATCACTACCGGAATATTTAACTTTTTAGCTTCGTGTAAAAATGGAAATGTCTGTTCCGAGAGCATACCTGCCCCGTAAGCACGGAGCACAATGGCCTTTGGCGCCGAAGCCAAAACAGCCTTACCAAAAGCCTCTGGCATACCAGGCGTGAGCGTAACTGTAGCAACATTCGACTCAAAGGTAGGGCGACACTCAAGCGTGCGCTTGCGCCGCACAATGCGCCAAGGGTGTAGCTCTAAGCCAGCTCCAAAATCTGCCAGAGCCGGAAAGCGCGGGCTATCAAACGTTTTCATAATCGACTCCTCTACTTTTTTGGCACGGGTACCACGGATTACACGCGGACCCAGCACCACACACACTTCGGCAATATCGAGAAGAGCGGTTTTGATCGCAAACACAAGGTTCATACGACCATCACCCGAAAGTTCATTAATGGGATACAGAGCGCCCGTGAGGACAATGGGCTTACTGAGATTCTGGAGAGCAAAGCTAAGTGCAGCAGCGGTGTAGCTCATGGTGTTCGTACCGTGCACCACAATAAAGCCCTCGTAGTTGTCGTACTCTTCGCGGATCTTCTCGGCGATATCCACCCAGTGCTGAGGTGTAACTTCGGATGACCCCACGTTACTGATGCTAAAAAACTCCAACGATACTTCACGCTGTAAATCGGGAATCGCCCGATGAATCACGCTGAGTGATTCAAGCGGTTCAATACGACCGGTCTTTTGGTTCATGACCATGCCGATGGATCCACCAACGTACAGAAGTGCAAGGCGAGGACGAGCCATGAAAATTGGGAGTAGTGATATACATCATACGAGTCTCACCTCTAACCGAACAGCACTTAGTTTGAATACATTATTTGTTCATTTTTCTGAATATATGGCTGCTCAATATCATTTATTTGGGTCGCACAGAAAGGGTTGGCTGCTTGTCACTTTCTTGTCTGCCAGACAAAAAGTATGTAATTAACAGAACCTGCCATTTCTTTTGAGCGACCAAAA
>CAZLUF010000107.1:0-4702 GCA_964562645.1 uncultured Candidatus Peribacteria bacterium | reverse complement strand
TGAAAAAGAAAGGGATTAGGAGTGTCAGCCCATCTTCTACTTCAAAATAGTGTCAATTCAGATAGTAAAATGAGGAAATAAGTCATTATTCCAAAAACCGGGTTTTTAGGGTATTCTAGAGCTAGAAAATGCCTCCAACAGAATCTGTCCTACTTCGCATACGCCCCTCACTGCCTAACAGCGATGAGGTGGTGAGCTCTTCGCGTGGACCACTAATGATGGAAACGGTGCTTTCCTCGGTGCACTCCCTGGAGGGCAAAGACAGTGTGGTCAATTTAGAAATTGGCACCACCGAGGGCAAAATTGCCTTTTTTGCACGTAGCTCGCGCCGGGCGAGTGGTTTGGTCGAAAGCCAGCTCTACGGCCAGTATCCCGATGCCGAAATGGAGGAGGAGACAGAAGATCCTTTTGCTGTAAAGGATGGCGAAATGATTGTGTCACAAGAACTGACGCTCGATGAACCCGAAGTATTCCCAATCAAGCGCTATACCCAGTTTGTGGATGTGGCCAGTCGCCAATTAATTGATCCAATTGCCGGCGTGACATCTGCTTTGGTTCGCTACAGCGATCCGCGGTTGCGTGGGCACATACAAATTACAGTTCAGCCGCTTAGTATGAAGTTTCGTAAGCGGGCATTGAAGTTTTTGCCACTGCTTCACCGCGGTATTTCTAAGCACTGGAAGGGTTATGCCAAATTGTTCACCCGCGTACACTTGGCTCGGGGCTTCTGGAAGCGCTTAGCATACTTTCCGCTTGATATGCTTATGGGTGGGTGGAGGTCGTGGTTCCAGAAAAAAACCTCGGTTTCGATTCTCACTGGCGAAATGACAGAGAACGAAACTTTGGAAGACGAAGAGAATAAAACCAGCATGCGCACGCACGAGAAAGAAGACATCGTTACTGGCGCGGTAGATAAAGTAAACCGCCTGCTCTTTGCGGTAAATGTACGCGTGAGTGTCATTGGTCCTATGGAATTACTGCATATGGCTGAGCAAAAAGTTGAGGAAATCTCGGGTAGCTTCCGCCAATTTAGTTTACCGCAGAGTAACGGCTTTGAGCCCCTGCCAAGCCAGGTGAGTAATGTATTTTCTTCGGAACATAAGGCGCGACCTTTTCTCCTTTCGGCCGAAGAAGTGGCGACCTTGTGGCACATGCCGAACATCTTGGTTAAAACTCCAAACATTGATTGGGTCACCAGTCGTAAGCTAGAACCACCGGTCGACTTGCCGATTATCGATCCCAATAATCCTGGAGATACCGACCTCACCATGCTGGGCGAGGCTGTGTTCCGTGGTCGCCGTGTGCACTTTGGTATCCGCCCCGATGATCGCCGCCGCCACATGTACGTGATCGGTAAGACGGGTATGGGTAAATCGACCATTTTGGAAAACATGATCTTTAGCGATATTCAGAGCGGTAAGGGTGTAGCGGTGATTGATCCGCACGGAGATTTGATTGAGGCGTGTTTAAAGTTTGTGCCGAAAGAGCGCACCAACGATGTCATTTTGGTCGATCCAGCTGATCGTGATTTCCCGGTGGCTTTCAACATGCTTGCCTGCCGCGATCCCGAACAGCAACCGCTCGTGGCTTCTGGCCTAATGAGCGTGTTTAAAAAACTGTGGCCCGAGGCGTTCTCTGGCCGTATGGAGTACATTTTGCGCAATGCGCTTTTGGCCCTTATCGAAGCCGAAAATCAATCGATGCTCGGCATTATGCGCATCTTTAGTGATGCTGCCTTCCGTCGTAAAATTTTGGCCAACGTCAAAAATCACATGGTCAAAACGTTCTGGGAAGATGAGTTCACTGCCTGGTCCGAAAAGTACCAAACCGAGGCCCTGGCTGCGATTCAGAACAAAATTGGTCAGCTCCTCAGCACACCATTACTTCGCAATATCATCGGTCAGGTGGTGAGTAAGCTCGATCTGCGTTTTGCCATGGATACTGGCAAAATTGTTCTTGTTAACCTCAGTAAAGGAAAACTGGGCGAAGATAACTCGGCGTTCCTCGGTTCCATGTTGGTTACTAAATTCCAGCTCGATGCTATGAGTCGGGCCGATACGCCGGAGAAAGACCGTCGCGATTTCTACTTATACGTCGATGAGTTCCAGAACTTCGCTACCGAATCGTTCGCGACCATCTTGTCCGAAGCTCGCAAATATCGCCTCAATTTAACGATGGCTCACCAGTACGTGAACCAACTCCTGATTCAAAATTCCATTACCACTCTCCGCGATGCGGTGTTTGGTAACGTGGGTAGCATGGTGGTGTTCCAGGTGGGATCCGACGATGCCGAACCTCTCAGTGAACAGTTCGAAGAAATGGTATTGCCCAAAGATATCCTCAGCTTGCCAAAGTACCACGCGTACTTCCGTTTGATGATTAAGGGTATTCCGAGCAAGCCCTTCTCAGTACACACGTTGCCACCACCTCAAGTGCAGGTAAACGAAGAGCGAATCGAAACTATCCGCCGTCTCTCTCGCGAGCGCTATGCCGAAGACCGCAAGACTGTGGAGGATAAAATTGCCAAGTGGGTCTCTACGGCACGCGAATCTGCCTCTACGGCGGCCAGCGATGCCAAAATGAAGGAGAAGACGGAAGAAGAAATGAAGAAGGCCAAAGCCAAGAATATGACCCTAGAGCAGTACCGGGCCTGGCGCGATCGCGAGATGTGGTGCAACGACTTCAATGCCTTGCGCAAGCGGGCCGCCTTGGGCGATGCACTCACGCCCGAGGATCAAAAGAAAATGACAGATCTAGAACAAAAACTGGTAGCCGGTGGGGGATTACCGGCTCCTAGTAAATCAATGATCAGTGAGCTCGAAAAAGCCAGTAAGCCGGTACCGGCAGGTTGGAAGGAGGCAGCCGAAAAAGCCGCAGCCCAAACAGCAGCTACGCCACCCAAGGGTGGTAAAAAACCAAAAAAATAGGCTGAGCTTTTTATACAGAAAACCCTCTGCCAATAAGCAGAGGGTCCCGTTTGCTGGAGGTCTTAGTGGCCGGCTAACCGGCTATTGCTTGGGACTATTGTCCCTTGAGCATCTTGGCTAACGCATTGGCGGCTGCCAATTCATTTTGGGCAGCCACAGCGTCGCCAGGTGCTCTACGAGCCAGAAATATTGCAGCTCGTTTGCGATGGACAATGAATCTCTGCCAGCCCGCACGGGCCACTACGGCATCGCTCATAGCGGCATCGACACCGCCTAGGGCTGAGCCATAGTCCTTGCGAGTAACAAACGAATCACTTTGCAGAACGTAAATTTTGCTTCGGAGCAAGAATGCTCCGGAACTGCTTTTGATTGGATCCAACTTTGGCATCGAAGCCAAAGCCGATTGCCAATCGCCCCTTGCGAGTGCGTCTCTTGATGCTTGCAGTGGGTCTGCGGCCAGCGCGTGGCCATACCCAAACAACAATGCAATTAAAAACAAAAAAATGCGTCGAAACATCGGACAGCTTTCTAACTTCAAACGGACATGTAAAAGACCAGCAAACGGTCGGCCACTGTGGCCAGCCTTGGAAAAGGCTTGCTGCTCACTTGAGCAACTTGTCTAATCTACGGCAAAAAATAGATATGTCAATAATTCTTGTTGTCACCGCTTGTGACAAAGAATATCGAATTACTTCTCAGACTTTTGTTTGCACGGCATGCACAGATTTGCCTCGGGAAGAGCTTGTAGTCGAAGTAGGGGAATTGCTCCCATGCAGCGAGTGCACTGGCCATAGGTGCCATTACGAATACTATCGAGCATGTCTCGTACAGCACCCTCTCGGTTTGCACGAAGTTCACTAATGCCAGCTGCTACATCGGCGGCTTCATTGGCCGAAGCAGCATCAATTGCATTTGCAAAAGTTTCACCTTCTGGAACTTCGATGGGGGCAAATTTGGCATTACTGAACTCTGTGAGTAATTGCCTTACCAATCCTTGCATACCAGAGCCGCGTGCTTTGTATTGGGCGACAACTTGTTCATCACTCAAGCGTTCAGGAGACATAGAGTTCAGGTGGAATAGCGTATAAATTACAATTAAATATATTAAATGTCAAGTATCATCGCATCGAGTTCATAGCTTTGATATTAGCGAATACTTGGAAAATCCTGGGCTACCTCTTCGATGTGGTACAGGCGCCCAGTACAGAGTTTGTAGAGATTCCCCATAAATAATTTGGCGACTTGTATGGCTGTAGCAAAGCGGCGCCCACTGGTATGTACGGTGTTTTCGATCGAGGAGTCGAAAATCATTTTGCCCTGTTTATTCAGTTTTTCGCCAATGAGGCAATCATCCCCCACATTCACTCCCGGGGCGTAACCACCTACGGCCAAAAGAGCCAATTTTCGGTACGACAAATTACAGCCACGCCATCGATTCACTTTCTTCCCCGTGCACCATTCGTACAAAGTTTGGACGAGTACTGCTCCAGCCATGTAGTACGAGAAGAACGGGTGAGTATCCGTAAAGATATAGGTGCCGCCCACACCCACTACTTTCGTGTCTGTATACCAGCGCAAGTGTGCGGTTACCCATGTGGTCGGCACCAGCGTATCGGCATCGGTAGTCAGAATAATATTCGCTTGGGCATGCTCTGCGCCGGTTTGACGTGCGTACGAAACACCCAGGCGAGGTTCGGTAATTACTCGTGCACCAATCTGCTCGGCAATGGCTTTCGTACTGTCGCTCGAGGCGTTATCAATGACTAATACTTCAA
>CAZLUF010000106.1:0-4743 GCA_964562645.1 uncultured Candidatus Peribacteria bacterium | reverse complement strand
GAGTGCGAGTGTGTGTGCGGATCATATAGTCGCAGTGTAATGAGACGCCCTATTTTTTCCAAGGTAGAGCATATTTTTTTGGTGCAGCAATGCCGTGCGTACGATGTTCCCACTACACTACACCGTATGCGTTATACGATCTCTACCGTCTTTGGATTAAGTGTCATGGTTTTGAGCACGGGGGTAGCTTTGGCGTCTCAGGTTCAGCCGGTGTGTACTGCTATAGGTTCGCGTAGCGAAGCCTGGCGTCGCGGTGCTAATGGCGATCTCATTGGCTATGCCACCTGTGCGAAGTGTCAGTCCGAATGTCGCTCGGCAGGTACTGCTGCCGAGGGTTGGTATAGCACGTGTGATGATACGCTTATTGAGTATGCTCTCTGTGGCTCTGTCTCTGGTTTGCCGCAATTTACCGATACCGAACGTACGCACGAAAATTACGATGCCATCATGTACGTGCGGGCTAAAGGGTATGTACAAGGGTACGACGATGGAACCTTTCGACCAATGCAGCGGGTAACGCGGGCTGAGTTTACGAAGATTCTCATGGCAGCCACTGTTGATCCGTTGTATTTAGAGACGTGCCTTGTTGATACGCCGACCAATTACCGAGTGTTTACTGATGTACCACCAGGTGTCTGGTACGAAAATCACCTTTGTGTGGCTAAAAATACCGGGGTGATCGGTGGGTATAACGATGGCACGTTTCGCCCCAGTAACAGTATTAGTTTTGCCGAAGCCGCTAAAATTCTTGTAAAGACACTGAAACTTTCTGAGTCTGGTGCGGCCACCTTGCCAACCGAGGTGTGGTACAAAAAGTATGTTTTAGTGCTACAGGTGTTGCGGGCCATTCCGCTCTCGGTTAATCGTATGGATCATTCTGTAACTCGCGGCGAGCTGGCCGAAATGCTCTACCGCGTGCAGGCACAAGTGAATACTAAGCCCAGCCAAACCTTTGAAACATTAACTTCTGCTCAAGCCCAGAGTGCCTCGAGTGATCCATCGATCTGTACAGCTCCACCCGAAATCATGGCTTCGGGCAAACCGCGGTACCCGGTTGCCGAGCGCTACCGCTCCATTGCCTACTTGGGGCAGTTCTTTACGGCAGCAGATTGTGGCTCCGCCCGGCTGACACAAATGGTCGGTGCTACTAATACGGTTTACCCCATGGGGTCTTACCTACGCTTAAAGCAAGAGGCTTCGCCCGATTTTAAAAAAGTGTTGATGGCTGTGGGTTACCGTTGTGCCTCGGCACAGTCGCCCTGTACCGAATGGAAATTAGCTAAAACAGTCACTGTTGCCGAGTTGCTTAACATTCGTCCGTTTGCTGGCCAAATTGCCAGTGACGATTGTGTTTTTTGCAATTGAAAGACACCTCTGGGAGACTTTAAGAATTTCGCTCGTGCGATGTCAAATCGCTTGGTATCATCCGGCGTATGAAACCTGTGCTCATCATTACACATGTGGCTCACGAGGGGCCGGGCCTCATTGCGACCATGTTGCAAGAGAATGATATTGCGTACGAAACGCTGCTGCATACAGATGGTTCGCCATTGCCTTCGCCCGAGGACTACGAAGCGGTAGTGATGATGGGTGGACCCATGAGTGCGAATGATGAGACACCGATGATTCAAGAAGAGCTGCGCTTTATGGAAGAAGTAGTGGCCCGCCGGGTACCGTGTTTTGGGGTGTGCTTGGGTTTGCAGTTACTAGTGAAAGCAGCCGGCGGTACGGTTGTTAAAAACGATGTGCGCGAAGTGGCGTTTCGTGACGAGACGAATACCTTCTTTTCGGTAGATGTGACCGAGGCCGGAATGTCTGATCCACTCATGAAAAAGATTCCCGAAACGATTGCCATGTTCCATTTGCACGGCGAAACGGTTGAGCCAACCAAAGCCATGACACTCTTGGCATCGGGCGAATGGTGTGTGCAGCAAGTTGTGCGCATCGCACCGGCTCAATACGGCATGCAGGGGCACCTGGAGCTTACCAATGAGATGTTTGCCGAATGGTGCAAAATAGAACCCTGGCTCAAAGAAAAGGATCAATCGCAGCTCAAGGCCGATTGGCAAACCCGCCGGTCCGAACTGCAGCTGGGTCTACGGGTCTTGTTTGGGAATTTCCTGCACATCGTAGGCCTGCTCTAATTGGGGGTGAGAAATTGGGGAATATTGGCTTCTACAAAAGGTAAACGTATGGTATAATTGTGTGCAGTGAAAAGACACATACACCATCATCCAAAGATCTATCACAATCGCTGGCATTTGCTGGCGACAGTGTCGTTGGTGCTGGTGCCATTTCTGTACATGGCGTTTTTTGCGCACTTTTCGCGTATTGCCGTGCCGAGTTTGTTTTTCAATATTGGTATTTCGTTCTGGCGATTACTCATTGCCTATTTGATCGCTGCCTTTTTGGGCTGGTTGCTCGCAGTATCGTTTTACCGAGGGCGCCGAGCCAATGTGGCTCTGCCGGTGTTTGATGTACTGCAGAGCTTTCCGACCTTTGCGGCGCTGCCGCTAGCAGTGCATTTTTGGGGTCAGAGCGATTCCACTACAATCTTTTTTTTAGTGATCACCATTGTTTGGCCAATCTTCTTTTCGATTCTCAGTTCACTAAAGCTGATTAAGCACGAATGGGAAGAGGCCGTACAAGTAATGGATTTACGGGGTATAGACTACTTGCGTCACTACCTCATTCCTGTGAGCGTACCGGGGCTTATTACGGGTTCCATTGTTGGTCTAGGTGAGGGTTGGGAGGCGCTAGTGGCAACCGAAATGTTAGTGGAAATGAAAACCGGCTTAGGTCCGTTTTTCCAAGCCTGGTCGCATGATGTGCGCATTACGACATTTGGCATTTTGGGTTTTCTATTGCTGATTTTTGTCATGAATAAGCTCATTTGGATTCCACTCCTAGAATGGAGCCACCATCGTTTGGAAGACTAGCTATGGCTACTGTTACCGTGTCTCACGTCGGCAAATCGTACCCTGGGCAAAAACAGGGCAAGCTTTCGGCGCTTGAGGATATTTCTTTTACCGTCAACGAGGGGGAATTTTTAGTACTGTTAGGGCCATCTGGTTGCGGTAAATCTACACTCCTACGTCTCATTGCTGGTTTGGATAAGCCCAGCTCAGGCACTATCGCATTGGGCCCTGGTATGTTCCACCGCGATATTGGTTTTGTGTTCCAGAACTTTGCTCTCTTGCCCTGGCTGACCATCGAACAGAATGTGGCTTTAGGTCTAGTTTCGCGTGGCATTCCAGCGGACGAGGCTCGCCCAGCGGTTATGGCCATGCTTGAGCGCCTGGGTCTCCATAAGTTTGCTGGAGCATTTCCACGCGAGCTCTCGGGTGGCATGCAACAGCGGGTGGGTTTGGCACGAGCACTTGTAACACAACCTAAGCTCCTATTACTCGATGAGCCGTTTTCAGCTCTCGATTCTTTTACTGCTGCCGATTTACGTCAGGAATTACAGCGCCTGTGGGTGGAGCACAAGTTTACCGTCATTATGGTTTCGCACTTGGTGACCGAGGCGATCGAGCTTGCCGATCGTGTCATTGTGTTTACCCCGCGTCCGGGCAAAGTAGAAAAAGCCATGCCAATTACCTTGCCTCGCCCGCGCCCTACGCGCACGCCTTCGTTCTATGCTTTCCAAGATGAACTAGATACCATCATTCGGCCCTAGCGGCGATGTGTGTGGGCTTTGTGGAGCCTGCGAAAGTGATCGACAGCGTAGATGAACAATAGAATTTTAATGCCGAGCAGTGGAAAGGCGTAGCGTTCGTAGTAACTCACAACAATGTAGGGAGCCAAAAAAATCAGATAGAGCACCATGACGATGCGTTCGGGTTTGCGATGCCATGCCCCCCAAATGACTAAGCAAAAGAAGGATAAAAAGGCGATGGGGTGATATAAACGCTGAATGAAGAGCGAAATCGGCAAGTGGAGTTTACCTAAGTTAAAAGGCACAAACACCAATGTGGCCGATAAAAAGCGATTATGGAGTTTATCAATAAAAATTCCGGGATGATGTGCGGCAAATTCCCAGAATAGTGAGTGTTTCTGCGCCAGAAATTCAGCTTCGCCCAGGGCTAGATACTCTGCTCGGGCCTTGCCATCGGAGGACCAGGGGTGAATGTGGCCACTTGCCTCAAAAGTGGTGAGGCCTTTTGGCTCAATAATGAGCGATTGATACAGTTCGAACGGCGCACTCGATTTAATGGGAATGAACTGCTGAAAAACAATGGCATTACGGATAATCCAGGGCGAGACAAGGCAGGCGGCAACAATAAGTGGCAGCAGTACTTTGCGCCCAGCCACCGCAGTGTACGCAACTGCCCAGGCTAGTGTGAGTACAGGATTGGTCAGTGCTGCTAAGCCTGCTGTAATACCGTGCCACACTTGTTGTTTCCGTGTGGGACGGTCCGTTTGATACCGCAGTTGGCGCAGGAGGAGTGTAGCGCACAAAAGAATCAGCCAGTGATCGTGGGTGATTTCGAACCAGCCTTGAAAATAGATAAAGAGCGACACAACTAAGCTCCAAAAGCCCAGTGGCAATAATTTTTTTTCGTGAGCCAAGTCTAAGACTAAACAGGCACAGAGAATCAGGCTGAGATTTTGCAAAAGAATGGTAATCGCCACTGTGAAAATGAGTGATTCTCCGCTGATGAGAAGCAGTCCGGCGGTGATCCAGGCTAACAGGGGAGACATCCAGGCAGTGGGTCCACTGCCAATACAGAAGGGGTCGGC
>CAZLUF010000105.1:398-4832 GCA_964562645.1 uncultured Candidatus Peribacteria bacterium | reverse complement strand
AGAGTGGTGTCCATCGGATCCGTCACAATATAAGCTTCGCAATAGAGAACGCGTTCGACGTCCTTCAAAGACATGTCGAGCAAGTTCCCAATTCGGCTCGGTAACGAGCGGAGGAACCAAATGTGCGTAACAGGCACGGCCAAGTTGATGTGGCCCATGCGCTCGCGACGAACAATGGAACGTGTGACTTCTACACCACACTTTTCGCAAACCACTCCGCTGTAGCGCACACCCTTGTACTTACCACAGAAACACTGGAAGTTTTTGGTTGGTCCGAAAATACGCTCACAGAAGAGACCATCTGGCTCAGCGCGCTGCGTACGGTAGTTCACCGTTTCAGCCTTGGTGACCTCACCACGAGACCAACCGAGCATATCCTCGGGACTGGCGACGGAGAGGGCGACTGCATCGAACGAATCTGTAGCAGCCGATTTTGGTTGATACCCTGCCATAATGAAGTGAGAGAAAAAATTACGAAGGGAGATTTGGCTTGCAGATGCCATTTTTTTACTTCTGCAGACACACGAAAGTTCGCCGCTCTACCGGGGTGATCGTCTGAATCACTGGCAGAACGTCGAAGCTGACTCTATTAGTATACCAAATGTGTCAACCATGCTTTAGTCCAAAGCGTATTTCTGCTAGAATAGAATGATTTATGTTTCATGTATTCTCTATACACTTTGGCCAATGTACTTCTACTGAGCGGCGTGTGCTCTTCGAAATGCGATCCAATGAAAAACCTCTACCTATTGAGGAAAGTCAGCAACTAGAAGAAGTATCGGACAAATGGATCCAGGAGACGTCCTCAGAGCACATTCAAAAGGCAGAAACATTAGTGCGTACACGTGATCCAAGAGCGATACAAGAAGCACGGTTGAAACTTGCAACAGTGAAAGACGCGAAGTCAAAACAGAGTGATCGTATGAGTGAACCTGTTTCTGGCCAACGTGAGAGACAAGCAAACAATCCGATTATTCAAATTATCCAAGAAATACCAGAAGAGGAAGTCACCGTACAAGAGTTGCAACAAATACAGAAGCAGATTAATAAGGCGCTCCCTACAATGACCCTCAGTGAAATCGAGCAGGCACTCAATCATTATGATAAATGGCTCAACAAAGTCGCAACTGATGACTATGAACGAATGAATTCTCAAGATTGTGAAGTGGAGCTCGTGAGAATTCAGCTTGCCCTGCGCATGGCTGTGAACGACGGAAAATCAAAACTGAGAATAAAACCGTGAATACGAGATGGATTCGTGTCATCTGTAGTGATTTTGGCAAACCATCAGTGAATACCGATCGAAAGATCTGCCTACTGTTTTAGCAGACACGGCAAATAGAATTATGCTGCTATACCCTGCTTACAACACGATCTAAGCGAATTTTATCGTCATCCAAGTTTACATAATCTCCTCTCGCAAAAAAGTTATTGCACTGCCTTCTTAATCTCATTTACACCCTGAATGATTTTATTGGCACCAGACTGCACTTTTTGTACGGCTGCAGCACCAGAGGCAGCTTTTTGCTTAAGATCCTGTGCCTCTTTTGCTGCCCACTCCACGGTATCTTTTACTGTTTGGGTATCTACGGTGATGTGCTCGCCACTGCCTGTCTTAAGCCCATGCTGAAGCATCTGCTCAGCTACGTTAATAAGGCTTTTGCAGCCACTTAGTAGCAGCATAAAACCCATCGCCAGAAATTTAAAAATGGAAGAGATATCCATACGTAGACAAATTACTCAACCGTAGGTGTACCCGTACTGCCGTACTCAGCAAAGAGCTTAGAGAAGGAGCCATCGTGAGCGGCTAGAGCGGCCTGGAGCTGTTGAACCTCGTCGGCATCGAGACCGATGCTCGAAGAGGTGTTTTGCATTTTATCCTTCAGTTGAGCTTCGGGCTCTAGGCCCTCGGCACCCTGGAGCGAGGCGTGGAGCACAATAAAGGCTTCGCACGTTTCGCACTTTACCTGCAAGAGCAAGAACGAATCCCCTACCAGCCGAAGCGAATTGAAATCGACCGGCACGCGCTTGCCACACTGAGGACAGCGCATTTGCTGTTCGATCCGCCGAATGATGAGCTGTAATGTGTGGGGATCAAAATCCATATCTTCTATTGTACCAGACCCCCTGCTTCTGCAAAAATGACTCTCCTTGACCGCAAAAATTTCGCCACCGGCTCCACGGACCAAACACCACCTGCTGGCCGCAGTGTTTGCCTTTGGGCTCTTTGCCTCCATGGCTTACGGCATTGGGGCACTGAAGGATATGAACGAGTCGGCCCAGCTGGTTGCCGAACCCGAACGAGTGGTAGTGAGCCATAGCGACGCCAGTACAGTGGCCGTGCGCGTAGCCACCAAACCCAACCACGGACAACTCATTTCCATCGCACATACCAGTAACCAGCCCATTTCGATTACAGTGCCGAACAATTGGCAACTGTTTGAAATTACCGGTGCTCGGCTAGACCAAGAAAAACAATCTTCCACCGGAAACGGCTACCGAGTGTGGCAAGTGGCAACTGGTTCCGAAATCACCTTTTTGAGCCGTACAGCATACCGATTACGAATTCAAAATGATGGTGAGCACCCCCTACTCCTCAAGTACGCACGCATAGATGTTGTCACAAACACTCGCGATGAACGCAGTGTGCTAGTACAGCAAGAAGTGATATTGCCGTAAGCCAGATATTATTTCTGTACCGTGACACAAGCCGCATCGCAATCGGTTTGTGATAACGAAAAAGCGAGCCCTTGATCTGTACGCAAACACAGTGCGGCGGTTTCGCGCATGTAGCAGGCCTGGCTTGTTCCAGCACAACACCAGCCAGCTGGCGAAAGCCCCGGCGAAGAGGCCGCGGCATTTTGACCAATGGTGTGCACTTGGAGTGCCTCGCGCATAACACCACCCCAGGCAAAAGCCGAGAAGAACAGGGCGCCTAAAAACACATACATTCCAATACGACGCAACATGCTAAGTAAGTATAGAGGTTTTAGAGCGCGTACGCACCTCTACTAGTTGCCATCACCAAAGCGACGGCAAGTGGTATTACACACCGTTTGAGCTTGATCGAAAATCATACCCGCACTGTTTTTACAGGCCCGTGGTGAGTCTTTTTGAACACAATCGGCTCCGGGCTGCGTACAACACCAACCATAAGGCACAGATGGAGACTGCTGCCCCTGCCAAACGAACCCAGCCACAGCCGAACCTACGACTCCTAAGGCAATGTAGAGATAGATGGGTTTACGCCGTGGAGCAGGTACAAATTTTCGAAACATATTATGACTGAGGATTCTTCTGGAACTGTTGCAACACCTGCTCGCACTTAGCCCGCCCTGCCAAACCCGAAAAGGCCACATACCCACTGCGTACACAGGTATCAACTGGCGTAACCGTGCAGTGATTATTGGTGGTATTGGCACAAAAACCTAAATCTTGAATAGAGCTACACAGCGGAGTGCAAAGCGACTTAGGCCAATTAAAGAACACCGTGCCTGTCTCGAGTGGATCGGAAAATTGAACAATTTGGCAACTGGGACCGCCCATAAAACGCGAACAGTAAAAATCGGTCACAAAAGGCGCCGCTTGCGCGGAAGAACTACTTGTTTCTGCGCTCATGGCAAGCGACGAAATCAACGATGACGACCAGACCGAACTCATCGGTAACACACTCGCAGATGACTCTGCTGTAGTAGCGATAGGCACCAACGATGAACGGCTGCTCTTCGTTAAAGTAATAGACGCTGCGCTACTGGCAACCAGACTGGCCACCGAAGATTTGGTAGATACCGACGACGATCGACGAGAAGCCACCACCGATGCGGCTGACGACATTGGAGTGGTAACCAGTTGTACTTGTGCGCAAAAATAACTACAGACTGTCTGGCTAATGTATGGCCCCTGGGTAGTAAACTGCGCTGCCGGTACACCGGCTTTGACTACATCGACATTCTGACAACCGTTTGGGAGCGACACGGCATCGCCCCCGGCCTCGCGGACAACACTCTGTAGTACGGCTACACAGGTATTTTGCTTACCATCGCAGCAGTAGTACGACGGTTCACCCAAACTACTGCTCGTAACAAGCTCTACCGAAGAGACCACTGCACTACTGGTAGCGTTCGCGGCACTGCTAATTGCCGTGGAACTAGTCGACGGTGCGCTTAAGCGTGATGATGTACTAACAGACGAGGCGCGGCTAGAAGCAGGCGTATTGGGAGCCAAACACCCACTGTTGCAAATCTGGAGATTCTGCGAAAAAGCCAAGCCGCCACCGTTTAAGCAATCGGCCGGAGTGGCAGCGCTCACACAAGCACGCCCGTAGACCATACAACAGTGTCCGGTTGGAACTACTTGAGCAGATAGATTAGGTACAAGCCCGGCATAGCACAGCACGGCCACGGCAAGTGTGACCACGGTGCCACACAGATATCT
>CAZLUF010000105.1:0-388 GCA_964562645.1 uncultured Candidatus Peribacteria bacterium | reverse complement strand
TCTTAGGGTTTGGCTTGCACGCATGCCTGATGACAGTAATCAGAAACCTTGCTAAAGAGCTTACCACCTGCATTCAAACACGTTTCGGCAGTGTATTTTATTTGGCACTTCTGCCCGTACTGCAAACAGCAAAAGCCACTATCGTTACTATTGGCAGGTGCACCTGAGCGTAGGGATAAAATACTTAGACAGAGCAACCCAACCACTACTAGGGCAATGACGATGCTAACAGAAGTAGATTTACGTTTTGGGGCGCGCGGCATGGTATACACTCTAGCACTATTTGGAGCTTCTTCACTTGACCCATTGGTCAGGACGCGTAGAAATAGCGAAAGCCTGAATAATTACACTACGCGAATGAGTACTCCTGGTTAGCAAGACGGATACA
>CAZLUF010000104.1:1569-4838 GCA_964562645.1 uncultured Candidatus Peribacteria bacterium | reverse complement strand
TTCGATAAAACGGTGATCGGCAATTCTGTAGTTGAGGCCGGCGAGGCCGATGCCTCGGTGATTATGCCACTGCAAGATCTAGCAGCTTATTTGCCTAACACTAAGCACACGGCTTACACCACAGCGGCAGAGTTTATGCACACGGGTATCGCTTTTGCTGGCGATGGTAACCCGCGCTACGGCCGTATTTCGGCTTATAGCCAAGGCATGCTTGCTACCGCGGAGTCTATCTGTAACGTTGCCGCAGTAGGAGCCACGCCACGGGCGCTCAGCGATTGTTTGAACTACGGTAACCCCGAGATTCCCTCTCAGCTTGGGGCCTTAGAGCAAGGGGTGCGAGGTATTGCCGATGCTGCTCGTACGCTCGCTTTCGAAAACGAACCCGTACCAATTATTACTGGTAACGTGAGTTTGTATAATGGTTTGCCAGATGGTAGCGCCATTCCCCCCAGTGCCATTGTGTGTTGTATGGGTGTGCTCAAGGATGCACGCACCGCACGCGGTAGCCAACTTACGGCTTCCGGGAATTCGCTCTATCTCCTTGGCTCGCGCCGTAACGAGTGTGGTGGATCTGCGTACTACCACGTGCTGGAGGAGCTCCTCGGTCAGCCTGCCGATTCTTGCCTTGGCGCCAATGTCCCCACTGTAGATGCCAACGAGCTACTACCTATTCTGCAGTATTTGACGAGTGATGCTTCCCGCAAGCAGGTACTGAGTGCCCACGATATTAGCGATGGCGGTCTCTTTATGGCTCTGTTCGAAATGACACTCCCCTGCCGTAAACGCGGTGGCGCCATTGGTCTCGATGTCGATGTGTCGGCCTGTGCCAATACCTTGCGAATCGATCAGGTGCTCTTTACGCAAACTCCAGGGTTTGTGGTGGAGGTCTCGAAAGCAACGGAGGCAGATTTCCTAGCTACACTCGGCAAGGCCGGAGTGGTGCCTGTAAAACTTGGCACTACCACAGCCGATGCTCAGTTGAGTGTTCGCTTCCAGGGTAAGGCTGTATTGCAGTCGCCATTACCACGCTGGCACGACCTCTACCAAAACGGACTAACTGAGCACCTTCGCCGCTTGGCTTGAGGAAAAGGCAAAGTAGTATCTAGATCGTTGCTTTACCGGCACAGACCGAGCAGAATTTTCGTATGCACACACGCTCACTTTCTCTAGGGTTCTTCGCCTGCGCTCTTTTGCTTGCACCTGTCTTATCAAGTGCAGCCACAATTACAATTGAGCAGACAACGACCTTTCGAAGTTTAGGTAAGTGGACACTCATTCAACCCAGTCAAACCAGTATCGATGGAACCGCCGATCGTGCCGAACTACGCGATCAGCCCGCCGGTCGCTACACGCTGATTGCCAATCCTCCGGCTGGTACCACAACCACCATGGCCGTCTATAAGGGGGGTGAGCTGCTCCAAACTATCGATTTGCCTCAGGTGTCATTTGAGCTGGAGGCCGAGAGCGATGTGCGTGTTCAGGTGAATTTCGCTCTCACAAATTTTGGAACTGTCGGTGTGAATAGTAATCCCTCTGGTGTGCCTTTTGAACTCACGGGCCCCGATGACTTTAAGCAAACGGGTGTCACTCCACAGTCATACGAAGGTATGCCGCAAGGGCACTACAGTGTGCGCTATATGCCCAGTGGTTGTACCGTTCCTCCGCAGCGTTCCGATGAACTCGTGCAGGGTAACAGTATCTACTTTTCCTTTACCCTCCAGTGCACGAATTTCGTTCCTGTATCTACTTCTAGTGAGTCAAACCATGTCACAGTTGAGAACAATGGATCCACTTTGGCTTTCGTAGATGTACCCAAAGACGCCTGGTTCACGCCGTATGTCGAAACAGTGGCGCGCCGCGGCATCATTACAGGCTATAAAGATAGCACGGGTTCTTTTACCGGCTTATTCGGTCCTGGCAACCCTGTAACTCTGGGTGAACTTAGTAAAATTAGCCATGCGTTTGGCGATATTGACCCGCAGTTTGCCAAGGGCGATTTACTCAATAAATCAGCCACCGGTAAGTGGTTTGCTACTTTTATTGTCTCGGCCGAACAGCGCGGTTGGTGGGTATTCCAAAACTCTCAGCAAGAACTCTCGCAACCGGCCACGCGTGGCCAGGTAGTGGCAACGCTCCTACAGGTAATGGATACCCCGGCATCTTGGCCAAAAGGAGGTGTGTTTGATGATGTGAAGCGAAATACGCCCTTCGCTGGGGCAATCGAGACGGCAGCATCGCTCAAGCTAGTGAGTGGGGTGAACAGCGGTAAAGACGAAAAGAGTTCTAACTTCGCGCCCTTAGCTCCCATTACCCGGGCTGAGCTCAGCAAGTTACTTGTCACTTTTGCTGAATACCGCGAAAAGGAAAAGGCTGATAAGTCGTCTTCTAAAAACTAGGCTCAGCACGCGCCAGATCAGCGGCGAGCTGAGTACTATCGCCAGCGCCCAAGCACGCAACTAGATCTTGTTCTCCGGTGTGGGCAAGTACGTGTGCTTTTGCAGCCGCTAAATTGCCTACGTACGTGGTTGCCACGCCACTTTCCTTAGCAATGGCTTGGGTGAGCGTGAGAATATCAACCTGTTTTTGATCGGCGTGCTTACGGGCTTCGTAGACATCGGTGACGTACACTTCGTCTGCACTAGTAAAGGCACCGGCAAACTCTTGGTAGAGCTTGAGAGCCCGGTCGTGGGTATGGGGCTGGAACACGCAGACAATTCGTCGGTCGGGGTGGGCTTCTTTAAGCGCCAAAAGACTCGCCTGGATTTCGCGTGGGTGGTGCGCGTAGTCGTCGATCACAGGAATAGTGCCCCGCAAATAACCCTTGTGTTCCAGGCGGCGCCAAGTGCCAGCAAATCCGTTTAAAATGTGTACAGCCTTACGCTCCTCTATGCCGAGCTTACGTGCTAAGGCAAGCACGAGCTTGGCATTCCCTTGCATGTGTCGGCCAGGTGTTTTAAGGCTAATGAGTGGTTCGCTATCGGCATTGATTACAGGGCTGCTAAGACCCTTCGCAATCGTTGCACAATCGGGATCAGACAAGTGAGTAATGAGTGCTCCAGTACCAGGAACGCGCGCGGCAAAATCATGGAATGCTTGCAGGTAATCGTGGTGATCGCGGTAGTAGTCGTAGTGATCACCATCGGCATTTGTCAGTAAAATATATGTGGGGTGATACTGTAAGAATGATCGGCAGTATTCGCAGGCCCCTAGGACAAAATACTTTTTAGTTCCCTGGCGCCAATTTTTGCCGTTCAGTTCAGGTACTTTAG
>CAZLUF010000104.1:0-1559 GCA_964562645.1 uncultured Candidatus Peribacteria bacterium | reverse complement strand
CAACAATCACAGTGGGGTCGAAGCCAGCCTCAATGAGTAAGCGAGTTGCCATGGCTGTGGTAGATGATTTGCCGTGCGTACCACACACGGCAATGACTGTTTCGTACTCCTGTAGTAGTTCACCTACAGCTTGCGGGTACGAAACTTGGCGTAATCCAAGTTCATTAGCACGTACTCGTTCCGGTGCAGCTGGCGGTATAGCCTCGGAATAGACAAACAAATCGGCATCGGCAGGTACACAGGCACCACTTTGATCAGTGGTAATTGTCATGCCTCCTTGCTCCAGGGTGTCTGTCAGAGCAGTACGCGTGCGATCCGATCCAATAAGCTCATGTCCATTTTTATGCATCAGCGAGGCATAGGCACTCAGCCCAATTCCGCCAATACCACTACAATAAATCTTCATGGTTGTATCGTAGCGAAAATCACGGAGAGAGGCTATGCTGCTATCCCGTGGGGTACCGAGGCATCGACTCTCTCAGCCGGCAAGTGACAATTGGCGTAGGCCTTTCGGTAGTCGCCTTTATGGCGTTTGGTTTAGCGCTCTCTTTTTATCGTAATACCCTCTTTGAGCAAACACTCAGCCAGCTTCGACAGCAGAACGCCGAACTTTCTAGCCAAGTACTTAAAGGCCATGCAGACCTGGAGTACTACCGTTCGCGTGAGTATAAAGATAAGTATGCTAAAGAAACCCTGGGTCGAGTGAACCCAGGCGAGAAAATGCTTGTGATTTTAGATGATGCCGATCCATTGCAGCAGGTTGGCAGTGGATCCATTACGGTTATGGAAGAAGATTCCAATGCCGTTTTAGAGGAACACTTTCGCGAAATGCCGGTTATTTATCACTGGGAGCTCTACCTGTTCCACCGTGATCAGCTACACCAAATGGAACGGAAACTCCGCTAAAAGAGCCCATCTGCACCTTACAGATTGGCTTAATTAAGCGCTAAATTGGTTGCGGGGGACGGATTTGAACCGTCGACCTCGAGGTTATGAGCCTCGCGAGCTACCAGGCTGCTCCACCCCGCGATGGACATCCCTAGTGTGCAGGGGAAAAGTCGGGCTTGCAAGTGAGAATATTTTCAGTAAAATCCTTGCACTATGGCTCATAAAAAGGCGGGTGGGTCTACCACCAACGGTCGGGATAGTGTAGCGAAACGACGTGGCGTAAAGCGCTTCGGCGGACAGCTCGTTAACTCCGGCGAAATCCTCGTTCGTCAGAAGGGGTACTGGTACCTCCCTGGCAAAAACACCCATTTGGGTAAGGATTGGACAATTCATGCCGATGCAACTGGTGTGGTTGGTTTCTCTCAGGTTCGCAAAAAGCGTTTCGATGGCAATAGCCGTCGTTACACTGTGATCCACGTGGAACCAGTGGCTGCTAAGTAACATTGCTCTCTTGATCAAAAGTGTGTCTGCCTCTGGCGACACACTTTTTTAGTGTTTGAGTAGTAAATATATGTAGTGATTGGCACTGTCATTTTTCTGATCGGACAAATGCGGAGCTGTTTGTCACTTTCTTGTCTACCAGACAAGAAAGTAACCAAAGAAGCTCACCA
>CAZLUF010000103.1:701-4942 GCA_964562645.1 uncultured Candidatus Peribacteria bacterium | reverse complement strand
GCAATCCCACACCCGCGCGCATTTTTGGTTCCCACCCCTGAAGTAAAAAGTATGTAAATAAGCATGTAGGCTGAAAGAAGCACAGAGCGGGAGGTTTGCGCGCCACGGGGGGTGAAGGGGCGGTCGAGCACTTCGCTTCTTTTCAAATTTTAATACCCTTAATTTGGTTCATTAAGAGAACGAGTGCTGCTCGACGGTTGGTGATTGGCGCGTAGGCGTTTTGCTCCCAACTGTCAGCTCTCGAATCCAGCGAAGCGCAGATGAGTGGCTGACAGTGCAGTCCCTTTAGGGAGTTACTTTTTCGCCGGAAAAAGTGACAATACTATCAGCCCAGATGATAATTCTTTTGTCGCCCTGACAAAGAAAGGGAATCTCTCAGTTAGAAAATCATTCATTACTGACACTTATGTACAAAACAAGAACTCCACATTCTCACTGTAAGCACTTCTGCTACACTTGACCTCGTGCCAGAACTCACTCTCGAACTCCTACAAGAAAAGCTCAAAAACTGGGATGGCTGTGAACTCAAAAAAACAGCTACGCAAGCCGTGCTTGGCGAAGGCAACCCCCGCGCCGAGATCATGTTTATCGGCGAAGCACCAGGCCAGAAAGAAGATGAGCTCGGCCGCCCTTTTGTAGGTGCCGCCGGACAATTTTTAGATCAACTCCTAGAGGGCATTGGTCTTAAGCGCAGTGATGTGTACATCAGTAATGTCGTTAAGTATCGTCCACCGGCCAACCGTGAACCCACACCTCTAGAAAAAGAACAATGCATGCCTTGGCTGCTACTGGAAATTGCCCTCATTAAGCCAAAGGTACTCGTACCACTCGGTCGACATGCTCTAGGGCACTTCTTTACCAAGCTCAGTATTACCGAAGCTCACGGTAAAGCACAAAAGCTCAACGATGGCACCACTGTATTCCCCATTTACCACCCTGCGGCCGCACTCCATAACGGCAGCCTGCGTCAAACCTTGGTAGATGATTTTCAAGCCCTCAAGAAGTTTTTAGATTCCGAAAAGATTGATCAATAATTGTATTCAATTTTTTAGACATCTGGAATTGTAAATTTAGAAAACGACATCATGCCTTCTCCCCTCTTTGGAATCGCTCTATCGGCACTCTTGTCCTCTACCTCACTCTTGGTGGTGCTGTTTCGCGTTAGCCCCATTAGTTCGCCATTGTACGCCTTACCTTCATTCTTCATTAGCCTACTACTCTCTATGAGTTCAGTAGGCGCTCTTATCGCTTTTACCGTTTGGAAATTTGTCACTATTCACACCTGGGACTTTGGCCAAATGATCGCCATTAGCATTCGTCAGGGAATTCTGTTTGGCATTGCCGCCTGCCTGATCGCCCTACTGTTTGTCTTAAACATGTTCACCTGGTGGCTGGCTTTGATTGTGCTAGCCATGGTGACGGTGACCGAAGTGGCGCTCCACGTGTAAAAAGCCTTGTAGATCCAATACGAATCCCAGTAGTCTGTAACTCATCGCCCCTCTGTATGACTTCTACGCTCATCACCACGTTCGTCCCCCGGATTCAGGCCGCAGCCAGTGCTGCCGAGCTCGATGCCATCGAACTGGAAATATTCAGCCGCAAGCATGGCGCCTTAACGCTCGCCATGAAAGACTTGGGGAATTTGAGCCCAGAAGCACGCGCCGAGAAGGGCAAGGAATTCAACACTATCAAAACTGAACTAACAACTGCTTTAGCTGATCGGAAAAATGCGCTGCTGCAGGCTACTCGATCACAAGTAGCTACTACCGAACGCATTGATGTCACACTTGATCTCCCAAGCCAAACTCGCGGCCACCTGCATTTGATTCCCGAATTCATCCGCCAGGTAGAGGAGGTTTTTGGTCGTATGGGTTTTGAAGTCGCCGATGGCCCAGAACTGGAAGACGAAGATCATAACTTCAATTTACTGAATATCCCAGTTACCCACCCCGCTCGCGATAGCCAAGATACATTTTGGATTTCGGATACCATCAGCGAAAAAGACCCTACCAAAAAGTACACGCTCCGTACGCACACTTCGCCGGTGCAGGTGCGCTACATGCAAACGCATAAGCCACCATTTAGCATTATTTGCCCAGGCCGCGTGTACCGCAAAGATGCCGATGCCACGCACTCACCCATGTTTCACCAGTTCGAGGGCTTGATGATCGGCAAGGATATCAATTTAGGAAACATGAAGGCAGTGATGATGACAGCTATTCGTGAATTAATTTCGAAGACCGCCGAATTCCGCTTCCGCACCGGTTTCTTCCCATTCGTAGAACCGGGTTTGGAAGTAGACATGCGTTGGCAGGGCGACGAAAGTAAGAGCCGCGAAGGCCGCTGGCTCGAGATCGCCGGCTGCGGCATGGTGCACCCGAATGTGCTCAAAAACTGTGGCATCGATCCCGCCGAATGGCAGGGGTTTGCCTTTGGCTTCGGCGTAGAACGCATGATTATGATCAAGCACCAGATCCCCGACCTGCGCTCGTTCTATACGGGTGACATGCGGTTTTTGACACAGTTCTAAGCTCGCGGATTAAAATAGATCTGATACTGAGCCAAGACCGAGAGCAGAGAATCGAAATACGTTTGTGGAGTGGTGAGTGGTGGTGGTGGAATGAGTGATGTTTGAAAATTAATTTGAGCCATTTGTGGGTGACTCAAGAGTTCCAGGCGACAAAAATTTACGAATTCATCCCAGTTGGCACGCGTATAAGGCACCAAGTTCTTTACCTGAACATGAGGTGCTAACTCAGTAGGGTTATACACGTACGGATGGTTGGCCATGCGCCGAGTTGTCTCGGGCGCTAGGCGACTCTGCATACCTTGTTCGATATCGCTCAACCATGTCACAACTACTGCAGGTACAGGTAAATGACGCGGGTGTGCCGGAACTCGTGCTGGCGCGTACGGACGTAAGTGCTCGGGCCAACCAAACGAGGGGCCCATGCCAATCATAAATATGGAACGACTGTGTACTTCTGTTGAGATGGCCTGAACTCGCCTTTGCACGAGTTCGGCGGCTCTGTAGAGACGAGTGTAACCCGGTGCTTCTTTAGTGTCCCGCTTGGCAAATCGATTGAGAAACTCCGGTGGCAAACCAGATAATCCTGTTAATTTACCATGTAGAGTAGTGACATCGAGTGGCTCTGCCTCGGCATCAAACACAGGCTTGGCTACTATGGCCAAAATGTGGGCCTGAAAACCTTTGAGGAGTCGCTGTAAGTGATGATGTTCTGCCAACTCTCGATCTGCCGTAATAACCCATGCACCCTGTCCGGTTTCGGTAAATTGCTGCAATCCTGCCTCTATTTCTTGGCCTGTTGTCGTAAAATGCGCACTATTGGAGAGATGCGTGTATTGCAGGCGGCCACCTCGTACTTCGCCAGGCGCAAATGGACAGACGAAATCGGGCTGGAGTATCGCCTCAGAAATGAGCCGCTCACGTTCGTCTGGTCTCATACAGAAGGTGTTGGTAGACCAAGTTGATATAGCCTCTCGCCTGCGGTTGTGGGGTACTCGCCAGTAACACACGCCATGCACAATTTGTCGCGAGTGATACCAATGGCCTGAGACACTGCTTCCACGGCAGCAAAACGAATCGAATCAACACCTAAATCTTCCGCTAAGGCCTGTAATACATCTGCTGGCAGCACGCCATTTTTCAGTGGCTGATCGTGATACTTACGCGCAATCAATTCACTAGTAGATTTCATATCGATACCGTAGAAGCACGGCGCCAAAATTGGCGGTGCCGTAAGACGTAAGTGAATTTCGGCCGCGCCCGCCTCGTTCCGTAAACGCTTCACCAGTTCACGCATGGTGTCGCCACGAACCACACTATCATCCACTAAGATAATTTTTTGACCAGCAAAACCATTGGGCTCAATGATGTATTTTTCGCGGACCACCTGAGCACGATCCTGAGCACCTGTAGTAAAACCGCGCTTATCCATCACTTTTTGTAACACTCGATTATTTTGGGTAATACCCGAGGCCTCGGCGTAACCATCGCCAGCCAAAATGGCCGATTCTGGCACAGGCACAACGGTGTATGCACCTGCCTTCAATAAATCCTGATCCATCTGTGCCAACTCGGCTCCCAACTTCTTTCGTACTTCGCTGGCTTCTTTGCCTTCAAAAGAACTCAACCAGTTCATAAAGTACACCCACTCAAAGTAACAATGGCTCGGCCTTTCGGCCTGTACATTGATCACCTGCAACTGACGCTTGATCTG
>CAZLUF010000103.1:0-691 GCA_964562645.1 uncultured Candidatus Peribacteria bacterium | reverse complement strand
GGTCAGTGCCGAATCTTCTGATGCCACGCCAACCACTCCATCGGGACGCTGCACATAATGCAGTGGTCGAAAACCCTGGATATCTCGATACGCTGCCAGAGCATCGGCAAATTGAAGAACCACGTTATACGAACCATCAATGCGCGATTGGGTATACCCCAATACTTCCGTCAATTTTTCTCGACCGAATTTGCGGAACCCTTGGATCAAGAGTGCACGGAGTACTTGTGTATCCGAGGTGCCATCGAGTGTAAACCCCTCCGTATTCAACTCTGCGGCCAGCGCTTGGTAGTTGGCAATTTGGCCATTGAAGGCAAAGGAGAATGGCTCTACACCTGCCTCATTTTGTACCAAAATGGGGTGTGCGCCTTCCAATGTAGTACCACCGGAAGTGGCATAGCGACGATGGGCAATACCGTTGTGAGTGGGTGCAATTTTAGCTTTGAATGGATTTTCTTCATCCATGCCATGACACACAGCAAATGCTCCTTCGCGCACTGTCGCAACCCCCCACGATAACTGACCTCGGTTCCGTTGCTTCTGCATGGCCTCCAACAATTCTTCGGTTAAACCCAGGCTTCGCTCATGGGGATCGAACACGGCCGCTACTGCACACTTGTGCTGCATTTCTGCCATAGCGGCCGAGAGTACTCTTGCGTAAGCGAAAAGGAAAGCTTCGCAGATGGATGCC
>CAZLUF010000102.1:2389-4987 GCA_964562645.1 uncultured Candidatus Peribacteria bacterium | reverse complement strand
ATTCCGTTAAAGGGCAAAATCGATCGCATTGATCAGTTGTCGCCCAATTCCGGCCATGTCCAAGTGATCGATTATAAAACCGGTGCAGCAAAAACTATTCGCGATATCCGCGGGGGCTTGGAGACCGGTACTGTGTCTCGTACCGAAGAGGGTGATCGTTTCCGTCAATTAGTGTTCTATGCTCTGCTGCTCGAGCAAGGCGATCCGCTAATCACGCCTGCGAGTTTTGCCCTGGAGTTCATAGGTGAACGAGGAGAGGCGCCTGAGCGTGTCGAAGTGAGTGTTGTTGATAGCGAAAAAGATGCGCTACGCCAGCTCATACAAGAGGTGTGGCAAAAGATTACAGCGTTAGATTTTACTCCGCTTGAACAGGGGAGGAACTAGGAGCGGATTGAGTCACTCCCGACGAAGCCGTCCGGTTTTGGGGTATGTTTCGTCGTTTGCCTAACCGAAGCGGCAATTCCTCCGGAAGCATCGTTTCCTCTAATTCTGCCTGGCTCTGCTCTTGTTCCACCTGTTGGCTGCGATACAAAAAGACCAAGAATAAGGCCATCACAAAAAATAGCAGGAGGGTAAAGCCGAAGGACGTGCGAATGTGAATATGTTTCATAGAGGTAAAAGCATTGTATGAGCAACAGTCGTACTATGTAAGGAAAAGTCTGGAAGTAACGGAGATCTATGGAGTAGTACCACTATGTCTACTCTGTTTAGCAGAGTGATTCTAAGAATGTTCGCACCTGGTGCATGGCGCGACCGCGGTGGCTGCAGCGGTTCTTTTGCTCTAGTGTGAGCTTTGAAAACACGCGATCATACCCGTTTGGTATAAAGCAACCAGTGAGTGGCAGGCCTGGTAGGTAGTTGGTATCGAGATCGCGTGTAATCATGCCCGGGCAAATACCGGTAAAGAGGTGTTCGTTACCACTCGGATCGATGACAGCTGCTGTGCAAACGAACTGCGCTTGGCGATTACTTTCGCTTTCCATGCGTCGCAAAAAATAGTCAATCCACTCGGCATCGGTCGCAGTTTCTCCGGCACCCCAGCGGCGGGTTTTAATACCTAGTTCGCCTGGGAGAGCATCGATGAGTATTCCTGAATCTTCGGCCAAGGTAGGTAGTCCACTGGCAGTGGCGTAGTATTTGGCTTTCAGTAGGGCATTTTCGGCAAACGTAGTGCCAGTTTCATCAGCCAATGGCTCAATACTTGGTCGGTCTTTGAGCGAGAGGAACTCAAAAGGCAAGCCGGTCAGTACCTCGCCGATCTCGATCATTTTGCCTGGGTTCGTGGTGGCTATCAGGAGCTTCATCATCCAAGAGTGTAACAGTTCCCGGCATAGTGCGCCCGAGTCGTTTCATCAAAAGCTCCAGTACATTCAAGCGCGCCGCACGTAGGACTTTGGTATCTAAATGTTTGGCCCCTGGTCGATCACCTTGGTCGAAGGCAAATGTTCTGCCGTAGGCTTCGGTTTTAAAAGCACTAATCCACTGCATTGTTTCCACAATCTCGGCATCATTTTTATCTTTATAGTATTTGGCGGCCAGGTTTAAAAACTTTTGTAGATGCCAGCCTTCGTCGGCAATCCCACGTACGGTAAGGGCTCGCCCCTCCGGATAAATGGCTTGGTTTTTTTCTAGATCGTTACGGTACGCATAAATTGTTTGCATTCCGTCACACGCCAAACTAAGCAGTAAAGCAAAAGGGTTGCCTAGTACAGGTTCAAGGGCGGTAAAGTCAGATTCTTCAGCGTCGGCAACTGCATCGCGCTCAGCTTGATCGCGGTACAGCGCTTGGTACACCGCTCGGTAGCCATCGCGGTGATTTGCCTCGTCGCGTAGCCAGAGCATGATCACTGGCCAGAATTCGGCTGGGTATTTCGTTTGACTCTTGATAATGGCATTGAGTAATCGAAGTGAATCTCCTTCGACCATACCGTCGTAATAGAGCATGTCCTGGATTTCAGGTGGCACCTCTTTATCTCTAAGGCTCTCTAAGGCCGGTTGAGAAATTACTTCGTCGTAACGCCATGGAGCCTGTTTTTCCGCTAGTAAGCGTCCGTCTGTGTTCTGCTGAAACGTCTCAGGGCTGTGTAAAATAGCACGCAGACGCCCTCGTGCCTCTTGGCCTACATACAACCGAAAAGCATCGGTTTTACCGGGCTCGCGTACATAGTGCTCACTGGCTAAAAAATTCGCCAAGCTGTGCTCGGGTGGCACGTAGGAGTATTCAAGTTCGCCGTGCACAATAGATGCTGATCCAAAAGACACAAAGAAATACTATCACAATATGTCAAACTATCACCAACCTACATTGGCTGATTCTCGGTTCCAGTTTCGCCTCCGGCTAGTTGATCAATATAGACCTTGCGAGCCTTGGCACCGTCGACAGGGCCAATGAGGCCTTTTTCTTCCATGATATCGAGTAGTCGGGCTGCGCGCGCATACCCTACTTTGAGCTGGCGCTGGAGTAAGCTGGCCGAGGCCTTGCCCGAAGCCTGTACTACGCGTACAGCATCGAAGAAGAGATCATCTCCGCCGTTATCGTCGGCATTCAGGTCAATGTGGCCCGTGCCGGCAGTGGCAGTGTTGTCGCCGTTTTCATCT
>CAZLUF010000102.1:0-2379 GCA_964562645.1 uncultured Candidatus Peribacteria bacterium | reverse complement strand
TGTTCACCCAAGCCGATCTGTTCGGTGATCTGCCCAGCACCAGCAATTTTTACAGCGTTGATCACACGTTCCACTTCTTGAGTTGATGTATAAATTCCCTGAATGCGCGTGGGCTTAGGTGTAGAAGCAGTCATGTACAACATATCACCCTGACCCAACAGATCTTCGGCACCAATACCATCAATGATGGTGCGGGAGTCTACCGAGCTCACGACGCGGAACGCCATGCGGGTAGGGATGTTGGCTTTAATAAGACCGGTGATCACATCTACGCTTGGTCGTTGAGTAGCGATAATAAGGTGCATACCAACCGCACGTGCCATCTGCGAAATACGGGCGATCATGGTTTCGGTGTCTTTACGGAACTGACGCATCATCAAGTCGGCCAACTCATCAATCACAATGACGATGCGAGGGAGCTTAAGAGCATCTTCTTTCTGTTTCTCGTTGAACTCATCAATATTGCGAGCGCCCTGTTCTGAGAAGCGATGCAAGCGCCGACCCATTTCCGCCACTGCCCAACGTAAGGCTTGTAGCGCCTTTTCGGCTTCGGTAATCACTGGTGTCAGCAAGTGGGGGATACCATCGTACGGCATTAACTCCACACGCTTGGGGTCGATGAGAATAAATTTGAGCTCATGCGGCGCGTTCTGGTAGAGCATCGCAATGAGGAAGGTGTTCATACACACCGATTTACCGGAACCGGTAGCACCAGCAATGAGTAAGTGCGGCATTTTATCGAGTGCAGCCACAATTGATTCACCCGAAACATCGCGACCGAGGGGGAGTGTTAGTCCAGATTCACTCTGTACAAATGTGGGGCTTTCTAAGATCTCGCGTAGGTGCACGGTAGAGCGCACGATGTTTGGCATTTCGATACCAACTAAAGACTTACCTGGGATAGGAGCTTCGATACGCAGGCTCTGTGCGGCTAGCGCCAGCGAGAGATCATCTTTGAGGTTGGCGATCTTGCTGAGTTTTACACCTTCCGATGGCTCCAGGGTAAACTGCGTTACAGTGGGGCCAGGGCGGGCATCTTTTACTGTCACTTCAATATCGAACTCGCGTAACTTTTCTTCGATCAGCTTGGCTTGGCGCTTGAGCTCCTCGTCATCTACATGTAGTTCGCTGTGTGAGTCTTCGAGCAGTTCAAAACCTGGGAACGTCCACTCTTCGTAGCGCGTGTCTTTCATTTCTAGCGCGTTTGGATCTTTGAGTTTTGGCTTGGCCTTAGCCTTTTCCATTAATTCAGAAAGATTGCTCTGGGCGAACAAGGGGCGCACGATATTGAGCTCGGGGGCTTCTTCGTCTTTTTCGATTAAATCATCGTCTTCTTCCTCTTCTACAGTTTCTTCGGCTGTTTCTTCCTCCTCGTCCTCTTCGCTCGCGGCACGCGCGGCACGCTTTCGTGGCTTTGGAGCATCTTCTCCAGCGGTCCACTGCTGAATGTATTCAATAATTTTGGCAAGATCGGGTTCGAAGCTGATAATAATGCCAATTAAGAGGAGTGCACCCAGTACGACGTAGCCCACTTGGCGGCTAAAGAACGCAAGAAACGGTAGGCTCATCAAAAAGCCAATTAACCCCCCTGCCTGCTCTTTTTGCTGCAAGAGCAATTCCATGGGTATATGTAAATGAGCCAGACCCAAAAACGAAAAGAGCGCTAAAACGAGACCGAACGATCGTGTAATACGAATGCGCTTACCCGGGGCAAAACAGTAAAAGAGCCCCGAGAGAATGAGAACTACCGGCACCACTAAGCTATACACTCCTACTAGTTGAATAAAGAGACTCTGGAGCATAGCTCCAGCAGAGCCAGCTCCACCGCGTAAGACAATAAGCAGAGAAATACCGGCTGCTACCTGCACAATGCCAGTTATGAGTGATCGCGTTGCCGACTGAAGTTCGGTACGCGGCTTTACGGCTACGGGCTTATTGCGCTTGGTTTTCTTCCGAGGACGAGGCATCGGCGACTATTGTACGCGTTTTTGGGTGGTTTCAGAAGAGAATGTTGTGGTTTGCAAACACTTCTCTTATTGTAGGGTTATGAAGGTTCTTGTCACAGGAGCTCGGGGCTACTTAGGCCAGCAATTTGTATCGCTATTTCCAGGCGCTGTCGGCACGAGCGTCGATATTGCTGATCCGGCGGCTGTGGCCAAAGTACTCGCCGAAGAGAAGCCAGATATTCTTATAAACTGTGCCGGCAAAACGGGTCGTCCAAACATCGATTGGTGTGAGGATCATAAAGAAGAAACTGTACGCGTAAATGTAACGGGTCCGCTAGTCTTACTGCACGCTTGCCAGGCAGCTGGAGTGTATTTTGTGCATTTAGGGTCCGGCTGTACGTATGCGGGTAGTAAAGAACCAGATGGATATACC
>CAZLUF010000101.1:0-4993 GCA_964562645.1 uncultured Candidatus Peribacteria bacterium | reverse complement strand
GCTTGCTCCAACTGTTTACGTACGCGCTCCTCTGGACTGAAGGTAAGAAAGACATCGAACTGCTCTGCAAAACGCTTGGCTCCGTAGAGCGTGGAATCGGGCAAAATACCTGCTTGGGCGGCACGGCGCTCTTGCTGCAATTGAGCAATTTCATGCTGGTGCACGGCATCGCGATCGAGGTTACTGGCCACCCAAGGCTCAGCGTAGCGATTGCTATCGAAACGATGCACAGGCCATTGTTCGGCACTGCTCATCTGGACTTGTTCACCAGCTACCAAGGTCATGCTCTGATCACGCCTTGCCACCGTGGTCGATCGATCCCATACCGTTACGACAACTTCGTTGTTGTCTTGTACAAAAATAGAAGTACTACCTTCACCCACCACCACCCGTCCCTCATGAGTCATCAGCTGCATGGGAGCAAGCTGAGTGGGAATAAGGCCGAGTACCCATACTTGTCCTTTCTGTACCAAAAGTGCAGAGCCTGCCTGCGGTACGCGTGGGCGATCTGTTAAATCGGTAACAGTAACAAGCGCATGAGGTGCCATGCGCACCACGGCATCATCGTAGAAAGTCAGAGTAGCTTCGCCATCGTCGGTACGGAGTTGCATGCCAGGTGTAAGTATTGTTTCCGACTGCAAAGGCTGCCACAGCCCGCCAATGAGCACGCTCACATGGCCACGCGTAGCAAACACCGTAGCAGTTGATTGAGCAATGGACGAAGAGGGCAAAAATACCGGCGAAGCAACGCGAGCAACGATCAACACTGCACAAACAGCGGCAGTCCACTGCCAAGCTCTAAAGGCTCGGACTGGCACTGGTTCTGCCAACATATCACTACGTACTAGCCGCAAAATTTGAGCTGCCAAGCCAGAAGACGGTGTTAGTGCACTGCGAACGGAATCCCAAAAAGATACCGACAGTGGTTCAATTCTCTGGTGAAGAGCCTGCCAAATACGTGTTTTTTGCTGACGCTGAGGCGAGACACTGCGGTGCAATTGTGTGAGTGCCACAGGCGCCTCAATTTGAGCCGAAATACGCTTCCAGACGGCTTTTTTGCTGGCCGTTTTGGCAGCCACGGACGATGGCAGCTCTTGGAGGAGCTGCTCATACTTGGCCTGATTTGGCTTTAGCGTGGGCACTGGCACAAGTTAGAACGAGGAAAGAGCGCATCTGTTACGCTCGTTTACGAAGTTCGGGGGGTAAAAGGGCTTCGAGCTTACGTAAAGCACGCATTTTTAAAATACGAATTGCTCCTTCTGTCAACCGTAGCACGCGCGCCACCTCGCTGTGCGGCAACTCAGCCACATAACACAATAGGAGAATTTCGCGGTACCGACGAGGAAGTTGATTAATAGCCTCCCGCACCACTCGCACTTGATCATTCCGCTGTAAATGAGTATCAGCCCGGTTCCAAATATCGGGATCGGCCAGCTCTTCGGATACTTCGTCACGTTCCTCGTGCGAACGATAGACATCGATAATCGTGTGCCGTGCAATACGGAATAACCAGGCACCGAACGGCACGCCTTTTTGCGCACGATACTGGTGGAGTTTTTCCCAAGCCTTTACGAATACATCGGCAACAACATCTTCCACAACATCGGCCGATGTGCGAAAAGCCGTATATCGATAAATTGGCGTAAAAAACTGGTTGTAGATCTGTTCAAACGCCTCGGTGTCGCCTTCTTGCGCTTGCCTCACCAGGATCTGCAGGGCCTTTTCTGCCAGAGGATCACTCTGCATCATGAGGATCCCAGTGTACTACTTCCGCCAGGAATTACGAATAAAGATTAACTTTTCTTAAGACTATTCCCACTCAATGGTACCGGGTGGCTTACTGGTAAGGTCGAAGAACACTGCTTGAATACCAGGTAATTGCATAATGCGCTCGCTCATTTGCTGTAGCACTGGTGGCGGCAACACGAAGGCATTGGCCGTCATGGCATCTACCGATGAAATAGGGCGCAAGACCACCGATTGTCCACCAGCCGATGTACCGCACGGCAATAGCACCACTGGGAACTGCCAAATTTTTTCGTAGAGACCGGCGCTCGTCATCACTTCGTACACAATCGCATCGGCTTGCCGGAGTAGATCGGCCCGCTCTTTGGTGATGCACATGGGCGACGCAACAAACTTTTGCCGAGTAGACTGAGAAGCGCAGAGTAATACACGATTGAAACGGCGATCACGATTAGGAATATCGGTCGCCATTTGAATGTGCTCGTTTTGAATGACACTGGGTTGATCTGCAAAGAGCACTAACGCATGACGGTAGGTACGACCATCGCCCTGCACACCTACAGATTGAATGGGCAAAACCGTCTCCTCGGCAAACACTGTTACCCCTGCCTGCGCCTTAGCCATTTGCTCTGGCGTGGTACACAGAATGCGCACACCCAACCCTGGCCCAGGGAACGGATGACGCCATACAAAGCCGTGCGGCAAGCCTAGTTCTTCGCCGAGTTCACGGACTTCGTCCTTATATAAATCTTTAAGCGGCTCTACCACCAGGCCCTGCTCGATCATTTGAGCGATGGCCTCTACGCGGTTGTGATGAGTTTTAATATGATCGGCATGCTTGGTGCCTTTGCTCTCGATGGTATCGGGATAGATCGTCCCCTGCCCAAGTAACCAACCATCTTCGATGCGCAGCTGCATGCGTTCACTCACTCGCTTTTGCACGGCTAAGAAGGTATCGCCAATAATCTTACGCTTGCGCTCCGGATCGGCCTGGCCATCTAGCAAGCGATAAAACTCCTGCGAGGCATCTTCGATATGCAAGTTCGTAATCCCCAGAGCCGCAAAAGCGGTACGAAGATTGGCCACTTCGTCTTGGCGCATGAGACCAGTATCGACTAGTAACCCCTGTACGCGATCGGTACCCAGCACCTGATTTAAGAGCACGAATGCTACCGAAGAATCCACTCCACCCGAGACCAACATAAACACCTTTCGATCGCCAACTTCGGCTTTGATCTGCGCCGCCACCCGCTCGCGGAAGCTGCCCATAGACCAAGGTGCTGGCTGACAGAGCGAGACAAAGTTTTTGAGGATATCGAGCCCGCGCTCGGAGTGCGTGACTTCGATATGGTGCTGAATACCGTAGAATTTTCGCGAATGATCAGCCATACCGGCTATAGCACAGCCGCCTGTGTGAGCCGTAATCTGAAAGCCGGGCGGCAAGGCGGTTACCTCATCGCCATGCGACATCCAGACATGTAGATGACGCGGCAAATCTTGCAAAACACCGGTGGCAGAATCGAGATGCAAACTGGTGGAGCCATACTCCTTAATAGCTGCCGAACCCACTTTGCCACCCAGCGCCTGTGCCATCCACTGGTGCCCGTAACACAAACCAAGCACTGGCACACCCAAGGAAAAAATAGCCGGATCAGCCTGCGGGCTCCCGGCCTCGTACACACTCTGTGGACCACCCGATAAAATAATTCCAGCCGCTCCTTGTAAATCTTGAGCTGGTGTTTCGGGCACACGGATTTCGGAAAACGCCCCTAAGCGTCGCACACGGTTAGCAAGCAAGTGCGCATACTGTCCCCCAAAGTCTAAAACTACAATGGAGCCGGGGGTGATGGGTGCGGACATAGGTGGAGTGTAGAAACCTCTGGGCCGAAACTCAACTGTTCTCGGGGATTTTCGGCGGCAAGAGGGCACTCAATATCAACCAGACGGAGTAGCTAATCGCACTGTCTTCCCAGGCATGCAGAAAGAGGCTGGCGGTGGCCATACCCATCCATAGCAAGAGCATTGCATGCGAAACTACAGACACCCGGTTACCCATGCCCTTATAGAGCCGATATAAAACGATAGCGGTTACCATAAGCCATAGCGCCATACCTGCAAAGCCGAGTTCCACACCTATTTGCACAAACCAGTTTTCGGTGAGTACCGGGCAATCGCACACATGCCCAACTGGCTGCACTTGTTTTTTACCTAGGAATACACAGAGATTGGGCGTGGCTTGAGCCCAGCCAGGGTCATCTTGAGGTCGCAGGAATATGCAGGGTTCTTTAAGGCGATTACTAGCTGCACCTGCACTACCGATTCCAAGACCCCAAGGGTGTTTCTGCATGAGCAGCAAACCCTCGATAGGCTTTTCGAAGTGACCACGTGTTGAACTCAAGCGAAAGACCACTTTAGGCGCCAAGAGAGCGGCGCCAATGATCAATACACAAAATACAGGTACACCAATCATTAGGATGTTTTTGCGCCACTGTTTACTTACTCGGCCAAATACCGTTACTAACACCATGGCCGACATCGCAATCCAAGCTGTGCGCGAAAAGGTCCCAAACAGGCAGGCTAGTACCACTAAAGTGAGTATCCACATGCCCCAATGTTTTGAGCGATTTTTAGACTGCTCTCCATCCATACGAGCCAGCCCAGTTATGAGCATTGCCAAAGGCAAAAGTAACCACAGCCCTAATTGATTTGGCCCACTCATTACACTTTGGATACGATGCACCGATGATTCAGCAATTTGCTGAAAAGCCGCAATAGGCCCAGCTGGATCGTAGAGCGAATGTGCTGCGGAGTAACCGAGCCAGGTAAAGAACGATGTCGGCAAAATCATCGTAAGTAGCCCATACCCCGCCACAACACTCGCGCTGATCAGTAAGACGAGACGCAGTTGATGTAAAAACCATGCACTCCATGGCACGCGACGCAGAATGACAAAGCTCACCAATGCAATGAAGTCGTACCGAAAGCCAGTAATGTACATCTGTAATGCATCTGGCTGACTCCAGGGATGCACTAACTCGCTCAAGAGCAGAAGACAAAAAATAGCGGCATCTAAACCATCGATCACAAACAAGTTGTAGGCCCGAACAAAACCAGATTCCTTACTATCGGCAGACCGTAGAATCCGACGAAGTACCAACGCACCTAGTTCGCAGACTGCTAAAAGCAGCACAACGCCCAATAGAGCCTCCTTCCATAGAGCCAATACACTCCACGGCGGTAGATTAGG